>NZ_JACJDO010000009.1:0-109032 GCF_014163535.1 Pseudoalteromonas sp. SR45-4 | reverse complement strand
TCACCTGGGAAATCGTATTCTGAAAGAAGTTCACGAACTTCCATTTCTACTAGCTCAAGTAGCTCTTCGTCATCAACCATGTCACATTTGTTCATGAACACGATGATGTAAGGAACGCCAACTTGACGAGAAAGTAGGATGTGCTCACGCGTTTGTGGCATAGGGCCATCAGTCGCAGCAACTACTAAGATAGCGCCATCCATTTGAGCAGCACCAGTGATCATGTTTTTAACATAATCGGCGTGACCAGGACAATCTACGTGTGCGTAGTGACGAGTAGGCGTATCGTACTCAACGTGTGAAGTTGAGATTGTGATACCACGTTCGCGCTCTTCTGGAGCGTTATCGATTGATGCGAAATCTTTAGCAACACCGCCGTATACTTTTGCAAGTACGTTAGTGATTGCTGCAGTTAGTGTAGTTTTACCGTGGTCAACGTGGCCGATTGTACCTACGTTTACATGCGGTTTTACGCGTTCAAACTTTGCTTTTGCCATCTTAAAAAATTCCTATAAAGAAATTAAAGTCTAACTCACTATTGAGTTAAACAAGCTAAAAATCATATTACAGCGCGAGCTGAAATTATTGTCTCTGCAACATGTTTCGATGCTTCGGCGTACTTCAAAAACTCCATAGAGTATGAAGCACGACCCTGTGTTGCAGATCGTAAGGCAGTAGCATAACCAAACATTTCAGAAAGGGGAACCTGTGCATTAATTTGCTTCAGTCCACCTAATGAATCTTCCATGCCTTCGATCATGCCGCGGCGACGGTTTAAGTCACCAACTACATCACCCATGTTTGCTTCAGGAGTGAGTACTTCAACCTTCATTACTGGCTCTAAAAGTACCGGGCTCGCTTGCAGCGCGCCTTGCTTCATTGCCAATGAACCTGCTATTTTAAATGCCATTTCATTCGAGTCTACATCATGGAATGAACCATCATATAAAGTCGCTTTAACGCCAAGTAATGGGTAGCCTGCCAGCACACCTTGAGACATTTGCTCTTGGATGCCTTTGTCTACCGCAGGGACGTATTCTTTGGGAATAGAACCACCTACAGTTTCGTTAACGAACTCGTAAATTGGTGCTTCGTCATCCGTAATATCCATCGGTTCAAGTTTAAGCCAGACGTGACCATATTGACCACGACCACCTGATTGACGTATAAACTTACCTTCAACTTTAACAGTTGAACGGATAGCTTCTCGGTATGCAACCTGCGGCTTACCAACGTTACATTCAACACTGAATTCACGTTTCATACGTTCGACGAGGATATCGAGGTGAAGTTCACCCATGCCAGATATTATAATCTGACCCGATTCTTCGTCGGTTTGTACACGAAAAGATGGATCTTCAGCCGCTAGTTTACCCAGCGCGATCCCCATCTTATCTTGGTCAGCGATTGTGCGAGGCTCAACCGCAACAGAGATTACTGGTTCAGGAAATTCCATACGCTCAAGCGTAATGATGGATTTCGGATCACACAGTGTTTCACCTGTTGTTACGTCTTTGAGACCAATAGCCGCCGCGATGTCGCCTGCGAAGACTTCTTTGATCTCTTCACGTGAGTTTGAATGCATCTGTACGATACGACCAAGACGCTCACGCTTACTTTTAACTGGGTTGTATACCGCGTCACCCTGTTTAACTGTACCAGAGTAAACACGGAAAAAAGTTAAGGTGCCAACAAACGGGTCCGTTGCAATTTTAAATGCAAGTGCAGCAAACGGCGCTTTATCATCAGCAGGACGCTCTTCTTCTGTACCATCTTCTAGGATACCTTGAATTTGTTTCACTTGCGTAGGAGCAGGCATGTATTCAACAACGCAATCAAGCACTGCTTGAACACCTTTGTTTTTAAATGCGCTACCACACGTCATAGGAACAATGTCGTTTGCTAATGTACGTTGGCGTAAAGCTTCTTTTATTTCGGCTTCACTTAACTCTTCACCCTCTAAGTATTTATCCATTAGTTCTTCAGTAGCTTCTGCAGCACTTTCAACTAAATGAGAGCGCCATTCATCGGCTAATTCCTGAAGTTCTGCCGGTATTGCCTCATAAGTGAAAGTCATTCCCTGGTCCGCTTCGTTCCAGTTAATAGCTTTCATCTTGATTAGGTCAATAACACCTTTAAAGCCGTCTTCAGCGCCTATTGGCAACTGAATTGGAACAGGCGTTGCTCCAAGACGAGATTTCACCTGGTCAACAACTGCAAAGAAGTCAGCGCCTGTGCGATCCATTTTGTTTACGAAGATCATTCTTGGAACTTCGTATTTGTTCGCTTGACGCCAAACTGTCTCAGTTTGCGGCTGTACACCAGATGAAGCACAAAGAACAACTACCGCACCATCTAATACGCGTAAAGAACGCTCTACTTCGATAGTGAAATCAACGTGTCCTGGAGTATCAATAATATTGATACGATGAGCGTCAAATTGAGCGTCCATCCCTTTCCAGAAACACGTAGTTGCAGCAGAAGTGATTGTGATACCACGCTCTTGTTCCTGCTCCATCCAGTCCATAGTTGCAGCACCATCATGCGTTTCACCGATCTTATGAGAAAGACCCGTGTAAAACAGAATACGTTCTGTTGTGGTGGTTTTGCCTGCATCTACGTGAGCACAAATACCGATATTACGATAGCGCTCAAGTGGAGTTGTACGTGCCATAAAATCCTCTTAAAGGTTAAGGGCAGATTACCAACGGTAATGAGCGAATGCTTTATTCGCTTCAGCCATACGGTGAACGTCTTCACGTTTCTTAACCGCAGTGCCTTTGTTGTCAGCAGCGTCAACGATTTCTTGAGCTAAACGTAAGCCCATAGATTTTTCGCCACGCTTACGAGCAGCGTCTACTAACCAACGCATACCTAATGCGTTACGACGAACTGGACGTACTTCAACTGGTACTTGGTAAGTTGAACCACCAACACGGCGAGATTTAACTTCTACCTGTGGGCGGATATTATCAAGTGCCGTTTCAAAGATTTCTAGGTGCGACTTGCCTGATTTCTCAGCAGCCACATTTAGCGCACCATAAACGATTTTTTCAGCAGTAGATTTCTTGCCATCTAACATTACGATGTTTACGAATTTCGCAAGAAGCTCCGATCCGAACTTAGGATCTGGAAGAATTTTACGTTGACCTATTACGCGTCTTCTAGGCATTTTGTATCTCCGGTTTATTCAGGTTTGCTCTTATCGAGTCAATAACCCAAAACAATAATTAAAAATATTTAGTGCTTGGCCTTACTAACGGAGAACTATTAGCCTTTAGGGCGTTTAGTACCGTATTTAGAACGAGCTTGGCGACGATCGCTAACGCCTGCACAGTCAAGTGCACCACGAACGGTGTGAAAACGCACACCTGGTAAATCTTTAACACGACCACCACGGATTAGGATTACACTGTGCTCTTGAAGGTTATGACCTTCACCACCAATGTATGAAGTTACTTCGAAACCGTTAGTTAAACGTACACGAGCTACTTTACGTAACGCCGAGTTTGGTTTCTTAGGTGTAGTTGTATATACGCGAGTACATACACCGCGCTTTTGCGGACACGCTTTAAGCGCAGCTGAGTTACTTTTCGTAACCTTGCTACGGCGTGGCTTACGCACTAGCTGGTTAATAGTTGCCATTTAAATAGCTCCTGAAATTAGAATTACTACTGAAAAAATAAAAAATCCGCCCGTTTTTACAAGTTTGTTTTAAACGCACAGGTAAATGGGTGGCGGAATTTTAATGAGCAAAGATTGACCTGTCAACCTAAACCGCTCGCAAGGTAGAAGATATCTACCTTGCGAAAACCTAATCTATTGATTTGGTTTAGTTTATTGATTTCCAGATAAATCCGCATTTAAAGCATCAGTTAGCGCTTGAGTTGCCTCTTCTGCACTTACAGTCTGCTCTTCTACTACATTTCTTTGCTTACGGCGAGCCATACGTTCTTGATGATACGAAAAGCCGGTACCGGCTGGGATCAAACGACCCACTATTACGTTTTCTTTCAGACCGCGTAACTCATCGCTCTTACCATTCACTGCTGCGTCGGTTAAAACACGTGTTGTCTCTTGGAAAGAGGCTGCAGAGATGAAAGATTCTGTTGCTAGTGATGCTTTTGTGATACCCATTAACTGGATTTCAAACTTAGCTGGGATCTTACCTTGAGCTTCAAGGTCGCGGTTTGCGATATTAACGCGTGCCACTTCAATTTGCTCACCGGCTAAGAAGTCAGTATCACCACCGTGCATAATGGTACATTTACGTAACATTTGACGAATAATAGTTTCAATGTGCTTGTCATTGATCTTAACGCCTTGCAAACGGTAAACCTCTTGCACTTCGTTAACAATGTAGTTAGCAACATGAGTCACACCACGTAAGCGTAAGATGTCATGCGGTGATTCTGGACCATCGGCGATAACTTCACCTTTAGACACTCGTTCACCTTCAAACACGTTAAGTTGACGCCATTTAGGGATCATCTCTTCGTAATGATCACCTTCATCTGGAGTAATAACTAAACGCTTCTTACCTTTAGTCTCTTTACCAAAGCTAATTGTACCGGTAACTTCAGCTAAAATAGCTGGTTCTTTCGGTTTACGAGCTTCGAATAAATCGGCTACGCGTGGTAGACCACCCGTGATATCACGAGTTTTCGAACCTTCTTGCGGAATACGTGCTAATACGTCACCTGGGTTTACTGTCGTGCCGTCAATTACTTCAATCGTAGTGAATGAAGGAAGACGTGTTTCTTGTAAGCCGCGCTCTTCACTTTCAATGATAAGCTTAGGTTCTTTCGCATTCGCTTTAGAAAGATCTTTAACAACTATACGGGTTAAACCGGTTAGTTCATCTGTCTGTGTTTCAGTATTCGAGTCATCGATATCGCTGAACGATACTTTTGACTTATGCTCAAGTACGATTGGGTGACTATGCGGGTCCCAAGTAGCAACGATGTCGTTACCTTGAACTTCTGCATTGTCTTGTACTGTTAATACTGCACCGTAAGGTACTTTATAACGCTCTTTTTCACGGCCATAACTATCAATGATAGTAATTTCCGTAGAACGCGAAATAATAGCAATCTTACCGTCTGTATTTAATACGTACTTAGCGTTGTGAAGCTTTAATGTACCGTTAGTTTTAACTTGTACATTATTCTCAGCAGACGCTCTAGATGCCGCACCACCGATGTGGAATGTACGCATCGTTAACTGTGTACCTGGCTCACCAATTGATTGTGCCGCGATAACACCTACTGATTCACCTGCGTTGATGATATGGCCACGTGCTAGGTCACGACCGTAACAGTTAGCACAAACACCAAAGTCATTATCACACGTGATAACAGAACGTACGCGAACTTCATCTACTGAATGCTCTTCTAAAAGGTCACACAGTTTTTCGTCAAGCATAATGTTACGTTCAACAAGTACTGTATTAGTACCTGGAATAACAATATCTTCAGCAACAACACGACCTAGAACACGTTCACGAAGCGCTTCTACAACATCACCACCTTCAATAAGCGGTTTCATTGTTAAGCCATCTTCTGTGCCACAGTCATCTTCATTGATTACCAAATCTTGTGCAACGTCTACTAGACGACGCGTTAGGTAACCAGAGTTAGCTGTTTTAAGTGCTGTATCGGCAAGACCTTTACGCGCACCATGCGTTGAGATGAAGTACTGAAGTACGTTTAGACCTTCACGGAAGTTAGCTGTGATTGGTGTCTCGATGATTGAACCATCTGGACGTGCCATTAGACCACGCATACCCGCCAACTGACGGATCTGAGCAGCACTACCACGAGCACCTGAGTCGGCCATCATAAACACTGAGTTAAATGACGCTTGCTCTACTTCTTCACCTTGTGCATTAATAACTGTGTCTTTCGACAAGTTAGACATCATCTCACGTGATAAGTTTTCATTTACACGTGACCAAATATCGATAACTTTATTGTACTTTTCACCAGCCGTTACAAGACCTGATTGGAATTGTTGGTTGATTTCAGTAACTTCAGCTTCAGCTGCTTCAATGATCTGCGCTTTAACCGGTGGGATAACTAAGTCATCAATACCGATTGAAACACCTGACTTCATTGCATAATGGAAACCGGTGTACATAATTTGGTCAGCAAACATAACTGTGTCTTTAAGACCAAGACGACGGTAACACTCATTAATTAAGCCAGAAATCTGCTTTTTACCTAGCGGCTGATTGATTGACTCATACGGCATGCCTTTTGGTAAAATTAGCGACAGAATTGCACGACCAACAGTTGTATCGATAACAGTGATAGTATCTTCTACTACGCCGTTTTCGTTTTTAACTGATTGACTAATACGTACTTTCACAATTGCGTGAAGGTCTGCATTGCCACTACGGTATGCTTTTTCTGCTTCTTTTGGATCTTTAAATATCGCGCCTTCGCCTTTAGCGTTAATACGGTCACGAGTCATGTAATAAAGACCCAATACAACATCCTGTGAAGGAACGATGATTGGCTCACCATTCGCAGGAGATAGAATGTTGTTTGTAGACATCATTAAGGCACGAGCTTCAAGCTGCGCTTCAATTGTTAGCGGTACGTGTACCGCCATTTGGTCACCATCGAAATCGGCGTTGTAGGCCGCACATACTAATGGATGCAAATGAATCGCTTTACCTTCGATAAGCACAGGTTCAAACGCTTGGATACCCAAACGGTGAAGTGTTGGTGCACGGTTAAGTAATACTGGATGTTCACGAATTACTTCGTCAAGCACATCCCATACTTCCGGCATTTCACGTTCAACCATCTTCTTCGCAGCTTTGATTGTCGTAGCCATGCCGCGACGCTCTAATTTGCCATAGATAAATGGTTTGAATAGCTCAAGTGCCATCTTCTTAGGAAGACCACATTGGTGAAGCTTAAGTGTAGGACCCACTGTAATTACAGAACGGCCTGAATAATCCACACGCTTACCAAGTAAGTTCTGACGGAAACGACCTTGCTTACCCTTGATCATATCGGCAAGAGATTTAAGAGGACGTTTGTTAGAACCTGTAATTGCACGACCACGACGACCGTTATCAAGTAGCGCATCTACCGCTTCTTGTAACATACGTTTTTCGTTGCGTACGATAATATCTGGTGCTGCTAAATCTAATAGACGCTTAAGACGGTTATTACGGTTAATAACACGACGGTAAAGGTCATTTAGATCAGACGTCGCAAAACGACCACCGTCTAGTGGTACTAATGGGCGTAGATCAGGTGGCAATACTGGAAGTACTGTCATGATCATCCACTCAGGGTTGTTACCTGATTGGTGGAACGATTCCATTAACTTAAGACGTTTGGTGATTTTTTTACGCTTAGTTTCAGAGTTAATTGTTGGTAACTCTTCACGCATTTCAGCAATTAATTGTGCAAGATCGAGTTCACGAAGCAAGTCTAAAACTGCTTCAGCACCCATCTTAGCTTCAAATTCATCACCATGCTCTTCAAGTGCATCTAAGTATTCTTCTTCACCTAATAGCTGACCACGCTCAAGCGTTGTCATACCAGGCTCAGTTACTACGAATGATTCGAAGTAAAGAACACGTTCAATATCACGAAGCGTCATATCTAGCATTAAGCCGATACGTGACGGTAATGATTTTAAAAACCAAATATGCGCAACTGGGCTCGCAAGGTCAATATGACCCATACGATCGCGTCGCACTTTAGTGAGTGTAACTTCAACGCCACACTTCTCACAGATCACACCGCGGTGTTTAAGACGCTTATATTTACCACATAAGCATTCATAATCTTTCACTGGGCCGAAAATACGGGCACAGAATAAGCCATCGCGCTCAGGCTTGAAAGTACGGTAGTTAATAGTCTCAGGTTTCTTTACTTCACCGTATGACCACGAACGAACCATGTCTGGTGAAGCAAGACCAATGCGAATTGCATCGAATTCTTCGGTCTTATTTTGTTGCTTCAGAAACTTAAGTAAGTCTTTCACCTTAGCTCTCCTGTCGGAGTTAATCTTGAGGACGGGTAGTCTCGTCCCTACATTCTATTCGGCCGTAACAGATGCTGCAGCGTTAACTGCAGCATCTAATTGGCTTAATTTTCTTCCAACTCGATGTTGATACCCAGTGAGCGGATTTCTTTTAACAATACGTTAAACGATTCTGGCATACCTGGTTCCATTTTATGGTTACCATCAACGATGTTTTTATACATCTTAGTACGACCGTTCACGTCATCCGATTTCACTGTTAGCATTTCTTGTAGAGTGTAAGCAGCACCGTAAGCTTCAAGTGCCCATACTTCCATCTCACCAAAACGCTGGCCACCGAACTGTGCTTTACCACCCAGCGGCTGCTGAGTAACAAGGCTATAAGAACCAGTAGAACGCGCATGCATTTTGTCATCAACTAAGTGATTCAGTTTCAGCATGTACATGTAACCAACGGTTACTTGACGTTCGAACTGATCGCCAGTACGGCCATCATAAAGTGTAACCTGACCACTTCTTGGGTAGCCCGCAAGCTCTAGCATGTCTTTGATTTCGTTTTCTTTCGCGCCATCAAATGCTGGAGTAGCTATTGGTAAACCACCTTTTAAGTTTTCAGCCAAACGACGAATTTCGTCATCTGTAAAGCTATCAATGTCTACTACTTGACGAGATTCGCCAATTTCGTAGGCTTGCTTGATGAAGGCGCGTAACTCATGCAGCTCACGTTGCTCTTTCATCATTTCTTCAATGCGTTCACCAATACCACGTGCAGCTAGACCCATATGTGTTTCAAGGATCTGACCGATGTTCATACGTGATGGTACACCCAGTGGGTTAAGTACGATATCTACCGTACGACCTTTATCATCGTATGGCATATCTTCTACTGGTACGATAGTCGAGATAACACCTTTGTTACCATGACGACCCGCCATTTTATCACCCGGTTGGATACAACGCTTAACAGCTAGGTATACTTTAACAATCTTAAGTACGCCAGGTGCTAGGTCATCGCCTTGAGTGATTTTACGACGTTTGTTTTCAAACTTCTTATCGTATTCAGCTTTAAGCTCGTCATACTGGGCTGCTAATTGCTCAAGCTCAGCTTGCTTGTCTTCTTCAGCAAGGCTTTGCGTAAGTAGCTTCTCAGCATTTAATAACGCTAATTTGTCTTCATCAAAGCCAGCTGCGATAAGTAACTTACGCGCACGGTCTAATACACCAGCTTCTAGAATACGGAACTCTTCGTTGAAGTCTTTCTTCGCATCGCGAAGCTGCATTTCTTCAACTTCTAACGCACGCTTATCTTTTTCAACACCATCACGGGTGAAAACTTGCACGTCAATTACAGTACCAGTTACAGAATTTGGTACACGTAAAGAGCTGTCTTTAACGTCAGACGCTTTTTCGCCGAAGATAGCTCGTAGTAGCTTCTCTTCAGGAGTTAATTGCGTTTCGCCTTTCGGAGTCACTTTACCTACCAGAATATCGCCGCTTTTAACTTCAGCACCAATATAAACAACGCCTGATTCATCAAGCTTGCCTAGTGCAGATTCGCCCACATTCGGGATATCTGCAGTGATCTCTTCAGAACCTAATTTAGTATCACGGGCAATACACTGTAGTTCTTGAATGTGGATAGTCGTTAGACGATCTTCTTCAACTACGCGCTCTGAAAGTAAGATTGAATCCTCGAAGTTATAACCATTCCATGGCATAAATGCCACGCGCAAGTTTTGACCAAGAGCTAAGTCGCCCAAGTCAGTCGAAGGACCATCTGCTAACACATCGCCACGAGTAACCGGTTCGCCAACCATACAAGTTGGTTTTTGGTTAATACATGTATTTTGGTTAGAACGTGTGTATTTGGTTAAGTTGTAAATGTCGATGCCCGCTTCGCCTGGAACGCGTTCTTCTTCATGTACATTAACAACGATGCGACTTGCGTCACAATACATTACTTCACCACCACGTTTTGCAACGATAGTAACACCAGAGTCTTTCGCTAGTGTTAGCTCAATACCAGTACCTACTAACGGCTTATCCGCTTTCAATGTTGGTACTGCTTGACGTTGCATGTTTGAACCCATCAATGCACGGTTAGCATCATCGTGTTCTAGGAACGGGATAAGTGCTGCCGCTACAGAGATCACCTGTTGTGGTGATACATCCATATATTGCTGGTCCATACGTCCCATAAAGGTAGATTCACCTTTGTGACGACATGGAATAAGTTCATCTACAAACTCATTGGTTTCGGTTAAGTTTGAGTTCGCCTGTGCGATAACAAACTGACCTTCTTCAATGGCTGATAGGTAATCAACTTCATCAGTTACAACACCGTCTACCACTTTGCGGTAAGGTGTTTCTAAGAAACCATAATCATTAGTACGTGCGTACGTAGATAATGAGTTAATTAGACCGATGTTTGGACCCTCAGGAGTCTCGATTGGACATACGCGACCATAGTGAGTTACGTGAACGTCACGTACTTCAAAGCCTGCGCGCTCACGAGTTAGACCGCCCGGCCCTAATGCAGAAATACGACGCTTATGCGTTACTTCTGATAGCGGGTTATTTTGGTCCATAAACTGTGATAACTGAGACGAGCCGAAGAACTCTTTAACCGCTGCCGAAATAGGCTTAGCGTTAATAAGATCTTGTGGCATTATCGCATCTAGGTCACCTAAGCTTAAACGCTCACGTACAGCACGTTCTACACGCACTAAACCTACACGGAATTGGTTCTCAGCCATTTCGCCAACACTACGTATACGACGGTTGCCTAAGTGGTCAATATCATCTACATCGCCAACACCGTTACGAATAGCAATCAATACCTTCATAACCGACACGATGTCTTCTTTGCTTAATGTGCCTGGGCCTGTATCGGTATCGTAACCAACACGGCTATTGAACTTCATACGACCTACCGTTGATAAGTCATAGCGCTCTTCTGAGAAGAACAAGTTCTGGAATAAGGCTTCAGCCGCGTCTTTCGTCGGTGGCTCGCCTGGGCGCATCATGCGATAAATTTCTACTAATGCTTCTAAACGGCTGCTTGAAGAGTCAATGTTCAAGGTATTTGACATGTAAGCACCGCTGTCCACTTCATTGATATATAACGTATCAATTTTAGTGTGACCGGCTTTAACCAATTCAGCCATTAATTCAAGCGTTAGCTCGTCATTTGCATTAGCTACAACTTCACCTGTTGACTCATCAACATAGTTTTTCGCTAATACACGACCAATGATGTACTCATGTGGTACTTCTAATTGCTTAATGCCTTTTTTCTCGATGTTCTTGATATGGCGAGCCGTAACACGACGACCACTTTCAACAAACACTTCACCGTCTTCGCTCTTAATATCAAAAGCGGCGGTTTCACCACGTAAACGTGAAGGTACCAGTTCCATAAGAACTTTACCGTCAGTTACTTCAAACGTAGTGTTGTCGAAGAAAATACCAAGAATGTCTTCACTCGAGTACTCAAGTGCACGTAAGATAATAGACGCCGGTAATTTACGACGACGGTCAATACGTACATATAAGTTATCTTTTGCATCAAATTCAAAGTCTAACCATGAACCACGATATGGGATAACACGTGCGTTATATAACACTTTACCCGATGAGTGAGTTTTACCGCGGTCGTTATCAAAGAATACACCAGGGCTACGGTGTAGCTGAGAAACGATAACACGCTCTGTACCATTGATTACAAAGGTACCGGTATCGGTCATGAGCGGAATTTCGCCCATGTAAACTTCTTGCTCTTTAATGTCTTTAACTGTGCCTGGAGCTTCTTTGTCCATAACTACAAGACGCAATTTCACGCGAAGTGGAGCAGAATAAGTCACACCGCGAATTTGACATTCTTTTACATCGAAAACTGGCTCGCCAATACGATAACTTACGTATTGCAGCTCAGAATTTCCTGAGTAGCTTTTAATTGGGAACACAGAACGGAAGGCTGCTTCCAAACCATGATCGCCATCAGCGTCAGGCACTAAGAATTTTTTAAACGATTCTAACTGTGTAGATAGTAAGAAAGGTATATCCAAAACTTGTGGACGTTTACCAAAATCCTTACGGATACGTTTCTTTTCAGAATAAGAGTAAGCCATGGGGTTCCTCAGCTTGCTGATCTTTGACCCGACCTGTTCTTGTAAGAACAGACTTAACTGGCATCTATGCCAAGATTTACAACATTTGATTGTTGTTCTAATTTAGTCCCACTTTAACACTAGCAAACTATAAAGCGTTGAAAGTAAAGAAAAAACCAGATTTTATTTGAACTAAAAGAGTGCATCACTCTATAGCGCAAAAAGGCCGGTGATTAAATAATCACCAGCCCTTGCCTGATTTCTCAGGCAGCGAACTTAGCAAAAGCTAAATTACTTAACCTCAACTTCAGCACCAGCTTCAGTAAGGTCTTTAGCAAGAGCTTCAGCTTCTTCCTTAGAGATACCTTCTTTAACAGGTGTTGGTGCAGCTTCAACAAGAGCTTTCGCTTCTTTAAGGCCTAGGCCAGTTGCGCTACGAACTGCTTTGATTGCAGAAACCTTGTTAGCGCCAGCGCCAGTAAGGATTACATCAAATTCAGTCTTTTCTTCAACTGCTTCAGCAGCTGGACCAGCTACCATACCAGCAGCAGCAGTTACGCCGAATTTTTCTTCCATTGCTTCGATAAGAGCAACAACGTCCATTACTGACATTTCAGCAATTGCGTCAAGGATTTGGTCTTTAGATACAGACATTTCAAATTTCCTAATAATTAACGGACTTTAAGTCCAAATAAATTTTACACCGAAAGGGATTAAACAACTTAAAATTAAGCAGCTTGCTCTTCTTTCTGTACACGTACTGCTTCAATTGTTTTACACAATTTACCAGCAGACGCTTCTTTCATAGCGCTCATTAAGCGTGCAACAGCTTCGTCGTATGTAGGTAATGTAGCAAGCATTGCTGCATCAACAACATTTCCTTCAAAAGCGGCCGTTTTAAGCTCAAATTTCTCGTTCTTTTTTGCAAAAGCAGAAAAGATACGCGCAGCAGCACCTGGGTGCTCTGATGAGAAAGCGATTAAGCTTGGACCAACAAATGAATCAGAAAGGCACTCAAACTGTGTTCCTTCAAGAGCACGTTTTGCTAAAGTGTTACGGACAACTTTCATCCAAACACCATTTGCACGAGCTTCTTTACGAAGGGCAGTGATTGCGCCAACTGTTACACCACGAGAATCTGCAACAACTGCAGATAGAGCACCATTGGCTGCTTCGTTGACTTCAGCAACTATTGCTTGTTTGCCTTGAAGATTTAAAGCCATGGGTGTTACTCCTGGTTTAATGGGGTTACCGACACTCGGTGTCCCCTGTTCTACTCTTCCCTATCAAACAAGATAGAGATGCTTTTTACGGCGAGAGCCAGAAGGATTAGGAAAAATCTATCTGGGGTCTACACCGTCTACGTAGGTGAGTATTAAGGCCGAAGCCACCTACGGTCTTGGACGGAAGTCCAATTTATCGCTTTACCCTAAGGTGCAACGAAATTATGGACTTCAACCCGAATTCTTTACTTTGCTGAAAAACTAATTAATCAACAAAATGGCGCGAAATTATAGTACAAATTTCACGCCATGTAAACACCGATTAAGCTACAGTAGTGCTTAACGTGTTTTGGTCAACAGCAACGCCTGCGCCCATTGTTGTAGAGATGCTTACTTTCTTCACGTAAACACCTTTAGCTTGAGAAGGTTTAGCCTTCTTAAGCGCAACAATTAGTGACTCAAGGTTTTGTTGTAATTGCTCAGCAGTGAAATCAACCTTACCAATAGTAGTATGGATGATACCATTTTTGTCATTACGGTAACGTACTTGACCCGCTTTTGCATTTTTAACTGCTTCAGCAACGTTAGGTGTTACTGTACCAGTCTTAGGGTTTGGCATTAGACCACGTGGGCCTAAGATTTGACCTAGTTGACCAACAACACGCATAGCGTCTGGTGATGCAACAACAACGTCAAAGTTCATCTCGCCTTTTTTAACTAGCTCAGCAAGATCTTCCATACCTACTAATTCAGCACCGGCTTCTTTCGCAGCTTCTGCGTTAGCGCCTTGTGTGAATACTGCAACGCGAACGTCACGACCAGTACCGTTAGGTAGTACAGTTGCACCACGAACGTTTTGATCAGATTTACGAGCATCGATACCAAGGTTAACAGCAACGTCAACACTTTCTACGAATTTAGCTGTCGCTAACTCTTTTAAAAGCGCGATCGCTTCGTTGATTTCGTAATCTTTAGTTACTTCCACTTTTTCGCGGATAGTACGCATACGTTTAGTTAATTTAGCCATATTCTTAGTCCTCTACGCTCAAGCCCATCGCACGAGCAGATCCTGCGATAGTGCGAACCGCAGCTTCTAAATCAGAAGCTGTAAGGTCAGCTCGTTTAGTCTCAACAATCTCTTCAAGTTGAGCACGAGTTACTGTGCCTACTTTTTCAGTGTTAGGACGGCCTGAGCCTGATTTAACGCCAGCTGCTTTAAGTAGCAAGTATGCTGCAGGTGGAGTTTTCATGTCGAACGTAAAAGAACGGTCACCGTAAACAGAGATCACTACAGGAACTGGAGCGCCTTTTTCGATAGACTCTGTACGTGCGTTAAACGCTTTACAGAATTCCATGATGTTCACACCGTGTTGACCTAGTGCAGGACCTACTGGTGGACTAGGATTAGCCATACCAGCGGCAACTTGTAGCTTGATTAGAGCTTCAACTTTTTTAGCCATTATAAATACCTCATTAAGTGGGTCTCAGCCTTGTGCGCGCGAGGACGCGTACTCTAACGGCTCCCCAATTTAAAAAATTGTTTCGTACTTTTTGTAGCGTAAATTAATTTACCCAAATACAAAAAGGCCGCTGATTATAAGTTAATCAGCGGCCTTTTTCAAGCTTCGTGCCAAATTTTATAGAAAAATCAGCATCACTTTTTTAATCAATTACTTATCTTGTTCAACTTGACCAAATTCAAGTTCAACCGGTGTAGAACGACCAAAAATAAGTACCGACACTTTAACGCGGCTCTTTTCGTAGTCAACTTCTTCAACAACACCGCTAAAGTCAGCAAATGGACCGTCAGTAACACGAACAACTTCACCTGGTTCAAATAAGGTAGCAGGTTTAGGTGCTTCAGCATTTTCTTGTAGGCGATTAAGAATGCGCTCAGCTTCTTTAGGGCTGATAGGAGCAGGACGATCAGACGTACCGCCAATAAAGCCCATAACGCGTTCTGTGCTGTTCACTAAGTGCCAGCTTGCGTCATTCATATCCATTTGTACTAATACATAACCTGGGAAGAATTTACGCTCAGATTTACGCTTTTGGCCAGCGCGCATCTCAACAACTTCTTCAGTTGGTACTAGTATCTCACCAAAGCTCGATTCTAGACCTTCGATTTTAATATGTTCAATTAACGTTTGAGCTACACGCTTTTCGTAACCAGAAAAGGCCTGTACTACATACCAACGTAACTTAATTTCTTTGTTCTCGTTCTCATCCGACATGGGATCAGATCTCCAATCCAGTTAAAAAGCCTACAGCGCGGAATAAAATGCCATCTAATCCCCAAAGGATAAGTGCCATTATCACTGTTGCAACCATTACAATTAATGTCGTGTGGGTAGTTTCTTGACGCGTTGGCCAAATTACTTTGCGCACTTCAATTCTTGCTTCTTTAGCAAAAGTAAGGAAAGTACGTCCTTTAGCTGTTTGCGAGGCAATTGCTAAACCAGCTGCTATTGCAACTACAACGCCAATCGCACGTAGTAATACAGACTGATCTGCAAACATGTGATTACCAACAACTGCGCCTGCAAGTAGCACTATTGCTACTAACCACTTTACTGACTCCATCGCACTTGATGGCGTTTCTACATTCGTGCTCATAATATTATTACCTTAACTACAGACACAACAACCCTACGCTATGGTAGGGTTAATCCATTAAAATCCAAACTTAAAAACAGACTTATTTAAACCGATTTTTAACCCCAGACTTACCCGCAACGCGAGTAATATTGGCAGGGGCGGAGAGATTCGAACTCCCAACCGTCGGTTTTGGAGACCGCTGTTCTACCAATTGGAACTACGCCCCTGCAAAGTGGATGCCTATTATACTTACGCAGTTCATTAACACAAGAGTAAAGATTGTCATCTGATAAAATCTTCACCGTTAATTTACACACCGCATTATTTAACCACTTAACCCGCTAAATTAATATTTATTTATGCAATAAAAAGTCATTCCTGCAATGAGTTACCGTAAAAAAATCAAAATAAACGTACCAACTCGCCACGATAAAAATCGCATAACAACCAAATTTGCTCAAATGCATGCGTTTGCGGCACACTAATCATTTTAAGCTGAGCATCAAAGTCGGCTTTATGCCAAATAGTGCTGGCATTGCGAATTAATAACCAAGTTCGCGCTGAATGATAAGATTTAGTGGCTTTTTGCTCCAGTAATCTCTCTAACGCTAGGCGTAACCTTTGCTCACTTGGGGCTTGCGCCATATCGGCCAATGCCCGTTGCATTGGAATTGACAGTGGCCGGCCAAGCACTGCCATTGCTTCGGTTTCACTGGCATATAAATGCGCAACTTCAATATCAAGTTGCTGATCGCCTTTGTAGCAGCTAACGTCGGGCTTATTGGGCTCATTATGCCAAATATGGCGCATATGAATGCCATATTGCTGCTCATAACAACGTAAAAACAACCTCGCTGCCTCGTGCTCTAACTGTTGTTTTTCTTGTTCGCTATCACGCTTCATTTAATACCGCGTACACATTAGTTAATAAACTTGATGCGCCAAATCTAAAGGTATTTGCTTGTAAGTAGTCATTACCCATAATAGTGCTTGCAAGGGTTAAGTAATCGCTCGCATCTGCAACTGTTTTAACTCCTCCCGCCGCTTTAAAGCCAACTAGCTTGCCCGATTCTTTAATGGTATTGAGTATAGTTTTTGTCGCATCAAGCGTGGCATTAACGGCGACCTTACCGGTACTGGTTTTTACAAAGTCGGCACCGCCTTTAATAGCTAATAATGTGGCTGATGCGATTAAATCGGGTGTTTGTAACTCGCCGCTTTCTATAATCACTTTAAGTAGAGCGCGCGACCCACAGACTTTTTTGCTCTCGGTAACATACTTAAGCACACGGCTTTTATCACCCGCTATTAGCGCTTTATATGGAATAACTAAATCAATTTCATCTGCACCGCGCTCTATGGCAATTAGTGTTTCGTTTATTACGGTATTTAAAGGTGCGTCACCCGTTGGAAAGTTAGTTACTGTGGCTACTTTTATATGGCTTAGCTCTCTGGTAGCTAAGGCTATTTTTGCTTCTGCTACAAAATCACTGTAAACACATACTGCAGCGGGCGTGCCTAATTTAGGGTTAATGCTGTTCACTAACGTATTAATAGCGGCACTATCATCGTTGCTATTTAAGCTGGTTAAATCCATTAAGGCGACAGCCAAAGCAGCCTCTTTTTGTTGTTTAATCATAGTAACCTCATCATATTTATACCGTGATTTAATACCTGTAATTATAGTAACCTAAACTTGCTATAGCTCATAACCAAACACTCTAAGCCCTTAGTTTTACATGCAACCGACCGCAAAGCCTTACTAATTAAGATTTCGGCCTTAAAAACCCACTCGTTATAACTTTTAGTTATAACGAGTGGGTTTTAATTATTTTTTACTTAGTATGTGGCGCTATATTGTGGCTATCAGGCTAAACGAGCCATTTATTTTAGGGGTGTGATTAACGTGCAGTATTTACCTATCTTTACCAAACTCGACAACAAACCTGTATTGGTTGTTGGCGGTGGAGATGTTGCGTTGCGCAAATGCAGCGCGCTTTTAAAAGCGCGTGCCAGTATTACTTTAGTCGCTCCCAAATTTTGCCAACAGCTCATTGAACTTGCTAGCGAAAATAAAGTAACGCTTATACATGAGTACTTTAACGAGCAACATTTAAAAAATATGATGCTGGTAATTGCTGCTACTGATTTGGAACATGTAAATAGCCAAGTGTTTGAACTGGCTAATGCTCATAACATTTTTGTTAATGTAGTTGACGATCAGCCTAAGTGCACCTTTATATTTCCATCGATTGTCGATCGCAACCCAATCACAATTGCTATATCCAGCGCAGGCACTGCCCCGGTATTAGCGCGCCGTTTACGCGAAAAACTAGAAACCCTAATACCGCAACATATTGGCCCGCTGGCAACGCTTGTGGGTGGCTTTAGAAGCAAAGTAAAACAACGCTTTAAGCACTTTGCCGATCGTCGCCAGTTTTGGGAAGGCGTATTCGACTCATCTGTTGTTAGTAAAGTACAAACCGGCGACACCCAAGCCGCAGAGCAACAGTTAGAACACATGCTAAATGCTAAAGCCGAGCCCGAAGGCGAGGTTTATGTAGTAGGTGCAGGCCCTGGCGATCCTGAATTGCTGACACTTAAGGCACTGCAACTTATGCAACAAGCCGATGTAGTGGTTTATGACTATTTAGTGTCTGACGAGATCATGGAGTTAGTGCGCCGCGATGCCGACCTTATTTGTGTAGGCAAGCGTTTAGGCGATCACAGCGTAGCGCAGCAAGACACTAACCAAATGCTGGTCGATTTAGCCAAGCAAGGTAAAAAAGTATGCCGCATTAAAGGTGGCGATCCGTTTATTTATGGTCGTGGTGGCGAAGAAGTACAAGTACTTGCGGCTAACAAGGTAAATTATCAAATTGTACCTGGTATAACTGCCGCTGCAGGATGCAGTGCCTATGCGGGTATTCCGCTTACCCATCGTGACCACGCACAAGCGATTCAGTTTGTAACCGGGCATTGTAAAAAAGACGGCCAAGAACTCGATTGGCAATCGCTGGCTAAACCAAATCAAACCTTAGCTATTTATATGGGCGTGATAAAGTCGCCACATATACAAGCTGAGCTTTTAAAGCATGGCCGCAACGCCAACACACCCGTTGCCATTATTGAAAACGGCACCCGTAAAAATCAACGCGTAATTACTGGAAAGCTGGGCGAGCTTGCCGATTTAATTACGCGTAACAGTGTGGTTTCTCCTGCGCTGCTTATTATTGGCGAAGTAGCATCCTTGCACCAAGAGTTACATTGGTTTGGTGCCAAAGCGCAGACTAGCAGTTTTGCGCAACCACTTACCGATGTGGCATAAGCTTTATACATTTATTAGATTTTAACTTTTAATTATTTTAGTAGGACGACTAACAATGGCTTTAACTCACCTTCAGCAGCTTGAAGCTGAAAGTATCAAAATCATGCGCGAAGTCGCCGCTGAGTTTGAGAACCCAGTAATGCTTTACTCAATTGGTAAAGATTCGTCGGTACTTTTGCACTTAGCGCGTAAAGCATTTTACCCTGCAAAAATTCCGTTTCCGTTATTACACGTAGACACTAATTGGAAGTTTAGCGAAATGATTGAATTTCGTGACCGTATTGCCAAAGAATACGGCTTTGAGCTACTAGTGCATAAAAACCCAGAAGGCATGGAAATTGGTATAAGCCCATTCGAGCATGGCTCTGGTAAACATACCGATATAATGAAAACTCAAGGTTTAAAGCAAGCACTCGACAAATATGGCTTTGATGCTGCCTTTGGTGGCGCACGCCGCGACGAAGAAAAGTCACGCGCTAAAGAACGTGTTTATTCATTTCGCGATAAGCACCACCGCTGGGATCCTAAAAACCAACGCCCAGAGCTTTGGAATACGTACAACAGCCAAGTAAATCCAGGTGAAAGTATTCGTGTATTCCCACTGTCTAACTGGACCGAGTTGGATATTTGGCAATATATTTATCAAGAAAACATCGACATGGTGCCTTTGTATCTAGCAAAAGAGCGCCCAGTGGTTGATCGCGACGGCACCTTAATTATGGTTGACGATGAGCGTATGCCACTTTTGGAGGGTGAAGTGCCAATGATGAAGTCGGTACGTTTTCGTACTTTAGGCTGCTACCCACTTACCGGTGCAGTGGAATCAACGGCCAGCTCATTAACCGAAATTATTGAAGAAATGCTGCTATCTACGTCATCTGAACGTGAAGGTCGAGTTATTGACCATGACTCGGCAGGCTCAATGGAAAAGAAAAAACGTGAAGGGTATTTCTAATGGCTAATCAAAATAACGACACATTTAACGAAGTAAAAGCAATCGGTATAGACGCTTACCTAGCACGTCAGCAAGACAAAAGCTTATTACGCATGCTTACCTGTGGCAGCGTAGATGACGGTAAATCAACACTCATTGGCCGCCTACTGCACGACAGCCACCAAATTTATGAAGATCAGCTAGCAGCGCTGCATAAAGATAACGAAAAAGTAGGTAACGCAGGTGATGACCTTGATTTAGCATTGCTTGTAGATGGCCTACAAGCTGAGCGCGAGCAAGGCATAACCATTGACGTAGCGTATCGTTACTTTTCAACCGCTAAGCGCAAGTTTATCATTGCCGACACCCCAGGGCACGAGCAATACACGCGTAACATGGTAACGGGTGCATCAACCAGCGATGTGGCCATTATTTTGGTGGATGCGCGTTACGGCGTGCAAGTACAAACTAAGCGCCACAGCTTTATTTGTGACTCGCTTGGTATTAAGCAATTTGTTGTGGCTATTAATAAAATGGATATCGTTGATTTTGACGAAACTGTTTATGAAAAAATTAAAGCCGACTACTTAAAGTTTGCCGAGCAACTTAATGTAAGTAACATTAAATTTGTACCTATGTCGGCGCTTAAAGGCGATAACGTAGTTACTCGCTCTGTACATACGCCTTATTACACCGACAAGCCATTGCTAGAGTTATTAGAAGACTCGCCAGCAGCGCAAATCGACACTGACTTTGAAGCACGTTTACCGGTGCAGTATGTGGCGCGTCCTAACTTAAACTTTCGCGGTTTTCAGGGCACACTAGCCTCAGGCAAGTTACAAGTGGGCGATGCAATAAAAGTACTACCATCGGGCAAAACTTCTAGCATTAAAGAAATTGTTACCTTTGATGGCAACCTAGACAGTGCACAAGCTGGCCAAGCAATTACCGTTACGCTAAATAGCGAAATTGATATTAGCCGAGGCGATGTCATTGTACCTGCAAGTTCTACGGCAATAGTTACCAACCAGCTACAAGCTAAATTAGTATGGATGCACGAAACGCCGCTGCAACTAGGTAAAAGCTATAACTTTAAACTTGGTAGCAAAAACACCTCTGCTCAAGTTACTAAGATTGATCACACTATCGATGTAAATACCTTAGAGCATGGTAGCAGCGACACTCTACAGTTAAACGAAATCGCTATTGTAACGCTAGAACTTAGCGAAACTATTTTGGCTGATGAGTATCACAGTAATCACGAAACCGGCTCGTTTATACTTATCGATCGCTTATCTAACTTAACTATTGCAGCCGGTATGATAGAGCAAGTACTGCAAAGCCAAGCGCAGCAAAGTAACTTTAGTGCTTTTGAAGTTGAATTTAACACTTTAGTACGCAAGCACTTTCCGCATTGGCAAGCGCTTGATATATCAAAGTTATAATACTTTTTAGCCTGTTATAGGATATAAAGCATGATAGATCAGCTCATTTTAACAGGCATTATGCTTACCTTAGTCGGGTGCCTTTTTGGCACTCGGCTTAATCCTGCATGGCTATTTGTGGGAGCCATTGGTAGCAGCTACTTAGCAGGGCTAATAGATTTAGAAAGCATGTTAGTTAATTATACTAACCCGTCGCTAATTACTTTGGTGCTATTAATATTAGTGTCAATTGCGATTGAAAAAACCACCCTTATTCAAAAATTAGCGCAATCGCTATCGAGTGGTAGTTTAGTTAAATCAGTGACTAAATTGGGACTTTCGACCGCGTTTTTATCGTCGTTTACCAATAACACCGCCGTGGTTGCTTCCTTAATTACCGCGATAAAAGACAACCCCAATCACTCACCATCAAAGTTACTATTACCACTATCGTACACTGCTATTTTAGGCGGCACTATTACCCTTATTGGCACATCTACCAACTTAATCGTAAATGGTTTTGCCGTAGATGCGGGTATGGCACCACTGGGATTTTTTGACTTTACCTTAGTAGGTTTGGGCGCATTAAGCGTGGGCTTAATCACCATTTTAGTCATGTTAAAATACTTACCCGACAACGGTAAAAGCGACCAAGAAGTCGTACCTTTTTATCTTGAAGGTAAAGTACAAGCCGGTTCAAAGCTAATTGGTCGCACCGTAGAAGAAAATGGCCTGCGTGAACTTAAAGACTTATTTTTAGGCGAAATAATTCGCGATAACCAACGTATTTGTGCGGTCACGCCACAGCAAATAATTAAACAAAACGACATATTACTTTTTGTGGGCGATATAAAATCAGTCCCCCTACTTACGCGTTTCGATGGTTTAAAAGTAGTGCACGACAATCATCAAAAAGACATAGAACACTTAGTAGAGGTTGTCGTAAGTCAGTCTTCAAAATTTATTGGTAAAACCGTAAAAGAAGCCCGCTTTAGAGAGCAGTTTCATGCGGCCGTTATTGCTATTCGCCGCGGCCACGATCGCCTGCAAGGTGGTTTAGGGCAAGTGCACTTACAAGCAGGCGACTCACTAATACTCGCCCCGGGTAAAAACTTTTACAGCTTGCCTAATTTAAAGCGCGAATTTGTGTATATATCGGGGTTTGATTTACAAACTCACCTAGCGCCTAAACAGTCAAACATTGTGCTGCTAAGCTTTGCCGCTGTACTGGGCTTAAGTATTATTGGCTTAGTGCCGCTAGTTAAAGGCTTATTAGTATTACTGATTGGCTTTATGCTTTGCGGTACTATTAAGCTTAGCGAAGTAAAACGTCGCTTTCCTATTGAGTTACTCGCCGTAGTAGGCAGCGCCATAGGCTTAGCAAAACTAATGATAGGCACCGGACTTGCTGGGCAAATATCGGCGGCTATGTTTGTAGTACTTGGCGACTTTGGCCCATACAGCGCCTTTATCGCAATATTTTTAATGACAGTATTATTTACCGAGCTGATAACCAATAACGCCGCTGCAGCATTGTCGTTTCCGGTTGCCTATTCACTTGCCGTTGGCTTTAACGTAGACCCACTGCCATTTATTATGGCGGTTGCGTTTGGCGCATCAGCAAGTTTTATATCGCCGTTTGGGTATCAAACTAACCTTATGGTTTACAGCGCGGGTAACTATCGTTTAAAAGATTATGTAGTGATGGGCTTGCCCCTTTCTATTATTTATTCAATAACAGTATTAACCTTGATCCCGCTAGTATTTCCGTTTTAATACCGGCACGCACAGCATAAAGAGATAACTCACTATGGATGAAAATATTGTTTGGCATAACTACGCAACCACTAAAGCACAACGTAGTGAGCAAAAAAAGCATCAGAGCGCTATTATATGGTTTACCGGATTTTCGGGCTCCGGTAAAAGCACTGTAGCAAACGCGCTAGAAGCCGCACTTAATCAACAAGGTATTCATACTTACCTGCTCGATGGCGACAACGTACGCCACGGTTTATGTAAAGACCTAGGCTTTAGCGACGCAGACCGAGTTGAAAATATTCGCCGCGTAGGCGAAACAGCAAAGCTAATGGTTGACGCTGGCTTGTTAGTGCTTACTGCGTTTATATCGCCTTTTAGAGCAGAGCGCGACATGGTACGCAGCTTAGTAGATGACAAGGAGTTTATTGAAGTATTTATCGACACCCCACTCGATGTATGCGAAAGCCGCGATCCTAAAGGCTTATACAAAAAAGCCCGCGCTGGCGAAATTAAACACTTTACCGGCATTGATTCCAGTTACGAAATACCCATCAATCCAGAAATAATTTTAGATACCAGTAAAAACACGCTAGACCAATCGGTTGTTCAGCTGATAACGTATCTAAAACAACAGCACATAATATAGGTTAACCCCAATGAACCAAACCGAACTGCTAGAAGAAACCCTGATCCTTGCCCGCAAAGCGGGTAGCGCCATAATGGGAATTTATCAAAAGGACTTTAACGTTGAATACAAAGCCGATGAAAGCCCTGTAACCGACGCCGACTTAGCAGCTCATAAAATTATTGTCGCAGGGCTACAGCAGCTCACTCCCGACATTCCTATATTAAGTGAAGAAAACGCCGATATAAGCTGGGAAGTTCGCAAAGCATGGAAAAGTTACTGGCTAGTAGATCCTATCGATGGCACCAAAGAGTTTATTAAAAAAAATGGTGAATTCACCGTAAATATCGCACTTATCGAAAATGGCATTCCGGTTTTAGCCGTAGTAGACGCCCCAGCCCTTGGCGTATCTTACTTAGCAAGCGAAGCCATAGGCGCATTTAAAGACAAAGGCGATGAGCGCATAGAGCTAAAAGTAACTACCAAGCCAAACACAGGGTTAATACGCGTAGTTGGCAGCCGCTCACACCCCTCACCCGATTTAGCCGAATTTGTAAAACGCTTTGACGAGGTAGAAATGGTTTCAAAAGGCAGCTCACTAAAACTATGTTTAGTGGCCGAAGGCAGCGCCGATATTTACCCGCGCTTAGGCCCAACCTGTGAGTGGGATACCGGTGCAGGCCATGCCATTGCCGCAATAGCCGGCGCTAAAGTGACTAAACTTGATGGTAGCCCGCTAATTTACAACACCAAAGATGAGTATTTGAATCCGTATTTTATTGTTTCAGCTATTGAAGAATAAAGCGCCTAGAGCTGCGGGCTTTTAGCTACTAGCAGCTCTATGTCAATTTAAACACCGTAGGTTGGGTTGAGTGAAGCGAAACCCAACGCATAACCGCTGTTAACCACAATATTTTAATCTTCCAATTTCACCTCAAAAAACACTTAAATCGGTGCGCGTAAAAAGTGTGTAACGCCTAATGTGAGTTCGTTTATTGTCATGTAGTTGTCTTTATGTGATAGAGCTTTAAAGCCACACTTTAATAGTACGGCTTTTGAGGCGGGGTTATTATCTAGCACTAAGGCTTCTAACTTGTTAACTGCATAATGCTGAGCGGCTATGCTAATTAATTCGTTAAGGCAAAAACTGGCGTAGCCTTTACCTATGCTATTTTTAGCAACTCGATAACCCACTGCGGCAGTGTTTGTTTGCCCTGTTATATCTTTTAAATTTGCGCGCGCAACAATTTGCTCATTAACAATAAGCACACCCGAATAATGCGTACCTAATTGCATGTTTATAATGGCATCATAAATATGCATTTTAATGCCTAAATCGCGATAAAAGTAATCCTCTCTCGGCGGCAGCATTGATTCAAACCAAGCTTTATTTTCTGATTCAAATTGCAATAACATAGCTAAATGCTTAACTGACAAGGTTTCAAATATCACAAAAACTCCTGTTTTCAATCACTTTACAACCTAGGTGGAAAGTAGGGTTTACAATAATTATACTCTAGATTGCAGTGTGTAAACTTTAAACTTTATGGGGAAAAGCTATTAACCCCCTTTTTAAGTGCACCTTTCCTGCTTATTATTTTTAACGTTGAGCTAAAGCCACTGCCATTCTCTGCTCACTTTTATAACGCTGTTGCAAATTAATTACAGGCGTAACTGGTACGCTACAAATAAGCGAATATTAAGCTAGTTTATCGAATGAAATCATTAAGTAAAAACTATATGCTTTGCCGTCATTATTATTCTAAAAAAAACCTGGTGAGCTTATGCCCCCATCTCAAGATGCTACGCATTTTAATGCATCTACAGCAAAACAGTCTTCTTGGACTTTACACGACACACAGTGGACGTTAAGCCTATTTGGTACCGCCGTTGGTGCCGGTATTTTATTTTTACCTATTAATATTGGTATTGGCGGTTTTTGGCCGTTAATTATTATGGCGTGCTTAGCCTTTCCAATGACCTTTTTAGCGCACCGCGGTTTAGCGCGGTTTGTGCTGTCGTCAAAAAATAAAGATGCTGACTTTACCGATGTAGTAGAGGAACATTTTGGGGTGACCGCGGGTCGGCTAATCTCTTTACTGTACTTTTTATCTATTTTTCCGATTTTACTTATTTATGGTGTCGGTTTAACCAATACCGTAGACAGCTTTATGGTGAACCAGCTTGGTATGGAGTCGCCTTCGCGGGTGTTGCTTTCTGGTGTATTGGTTGCAGGTATGATTGGCTTAATGATGGGCGGCGAAAAGCTGATGCTTCGTGCTTTTGCTATTTTAGTTTATCCGCTTGTGGGCATATTGTTTTTTTTATCCTTGTATTTGATCCCTAGTTGGCAAATGCCGAATATGGCGCTGCCAGAAGTGGGCAGCTTTGGTAAAACACTGTGGTTGTCGATTCCTATTATTGTATTTTCGTTTAGCCACGCAGCGGCTATTTCGAGCTTTGTAAACGTACAACGCGGTCATTATGGTAATAAAGCGGTTGCTAAGTCTGAGGCGATATTAAAGCGCACCAGTTTACTGTTAATTACCTTTGTATTGCTGTTTGTGTTTTCGTGTGTGTTGTCCTTAACTGGCGAGCAAATGGCGGCGGCTAAAGCGGCAAATGTGTCGGTTTTATCGTACCTTGCCAATATTACTGACAATTCGTTTATTGCTACGCTTGGCCCATTGGTGGCGTTTATTGCGATTATGTCGTCATTTTTAGGGCACTTTTTGGGTGCACGTGAAAGCTTTACTGGCTTAGTAACTAAGCAGTCGAACATAAGCGCTAAAGTTGCCGATAAGGTAGGTGCTGTACTAATGTTTTTTGCTATTTGGTTTTGCGCGGTTAAAAACCCGAGCATACTCGATATGATGGATCAGTTATCTGGCCCTATTATTGCGATGATTTTATTTATTATGCCCATGATTGCTGTTTATAAAGTACCGGCATTACACAAGCATCGTAATCGTTTAAGCACCTTATTTATATTAGTGGTTGGCTCAATGGCGGTAATGGCTTTGCTTTACAGCATGCTTAAATAATACTAAATATACTGGCTATAAGCTTTTTAACACAAAAAAATGGCGCTCATTGAGCGCCATTTTTATTGACTATATTTTGCTATTTAATCTAGGTCTGGCAAGTTACGGCCATAGAATATTTCTTGCATTTCACGGGTCAGTTTAGAGCGAATTTCTTCCTCTTCTTCATCTGACAAATCATCCGTAGAAAGGCCGAATAAATAGGTATTTAAATCAGTCTCTTTTAACATCATTTTAGTGTGAAACAGGTTTTCTTGATACACGTTTACGTCCATCATTTGGTACGCTTCTTTGGTATCTTCTGTCATGAAGTTTTGAATTGAGCTAATTGCATGATCGATGTAGTGCTTAACGCCATTAATATCGCGAGTAAAACCACGTACACGGTAGTCAATTGTTACTACGTCTGACTCTAGGCTATGAATAAGGAAGTTTAACGCTTTAAGTGGCGATATTATGCCACACGTTGACACTTCAATATCGGCGCGAAAAGTACAAATACCGTCATCAGGGTGAGCTTCTGGGTACGTGTGTACACAAATATGGCTTTTATCTAAATGGGCAACCACTGAATCTGGTAATGGGCCTGGAGCTTCGTCAGCATCGTAATTTTGCTGCTCTTCTACCGGCTCTTCTGAAACCAAAATAGTTACGCTTGCACCTTGCGGTTCGTAGTCTTGGCGCGCTACATTTAAAATGTTAGCACCTATAATATCAACAACTTCACCTAAAATGTCGGTTAGTCTATCTGCACTGTACTGCTCATCGATATATTCAATATATTCTTTACGTTGTTGCTCGGTCTTTGCATAGCAAATGTCGTAAATACTAAAGCTTAAACTTTTAGTTAAATTATTAAAACCATGAAGTTTAAGTTTATCGAAGGGTTTGTTCATAATAAACCAACCTATAAATTAGTGAAATCTGCTCTAGCAGAATAAAAGTTCGCGGATTTTATACGAATTTTACTCATGGAAAAAGCGTTATTTTACTTGATCTTGCACAACTTCGTGGCTATGCGTAATTTTTACTGTTTTATCAAGCATTAATGCGACCGAGCAATACTTTTCAGCAGAGAGTGAAACAGCGCGTGCAAGGTGCTTTTCCGACACATTATTGCCCGTTGCTACAAAGTGTAAATTAACTTTGGTAAATACTCGTGGGGCAGTTTCGGCGCGCTCTGCCGTTAACTGTACTTCTACGTTGCTAAAATCTTGTTTGGCTTTTTTTAAAATGCTCACTACATCAACCGATGAACAACAACCGATTGACATTAATACCATTTCCATAGGGCTTGGTGCAGCACTGTCGCTACCACCGTCAAATACAACATTATGATTTGAATTAGAGCGACCAATAAAGGTATTACCTTCAACCCATTTTACATTTGCTTGCATTGTTATACCTCAAAAATTATTTTCTTGATTGTATACCAATCAGCTTTAATAAGTGAGCGCCCAGCAATAATATAAATTAGCTTGACTAAGGCACTTAAATTTATGCAAGGGTGGTAAAACCGTCAGCGCATTTAAAGCGTGCTACCGGAAAATATAGAAGGGTTGCGGGCTAAGAAACGGCGTTATCAAATAGGTTTTTAACCAAACCACCAAACTCATCAATAAACATGTGTTGCTCTACCGTAACAGGCCGCGAGGTGATGCTACTGAGGACTTCTTGTAAATCGTAAACTATGCCATCAACTTCACGCACAATTTGGCTACGCTGCTCTGTAGTGAGCTCTGTGTGCTGCTGACATATGAGCATTACGTTTTGTGCAATCACGTCTTCGATTAATTCCATAACCGTAGGTGCACCTGGTTTTATTTCACCCGGCTTTTCAAATAAAGCTAAGTTTTGAGTTAGGTACATAATTAAGTCGTCGTACCCTTGCCTATTTAAAACCATTACACGTATACCTTAAAAATAATTAATTCAGTAATTTAAGCAGAAAGCACTAATAATTACTAGCTTAGCGACATAGCTAATACAAAAAAAGCAGCCGAAGCTGCTTTTATAATTATTTAGTAGTAATTTTAGTCTATTTTTAAGCCTGGGCTTAATGTAGCTGGCATAGCAACTTTTTCAAGCTCTACTGATGCTACTGGGTATGCACAGTAATCGGCAGCGTAATACGCGCTGGCTCTGTGATTCCCCGATGCGCCAATACCACCAAACGGTGCAGCACTTGATGCGCCAGTAATTGGGCGGTTCCAGTTAGCAATACCAGCGCGAATACGGCGTAAAAAGTGCTCGTAGTCGGCAGCACTGTCGCTAAGTAAACCTGCTGATAAACCAAAGCTTGTGTCGTTGGCTTTATCAATTGCTTGGTCAAAGTCGTCAAAGCGGAATACTTTTAGAAGTGGTCCAAAATGCTCTTCATCTGGGAAGTCGCTAATATTTGTACACTCAATAATACCTGGTGTTACAAAGCCAGTATTAACTGTATGCTCAAGCTCTACCAATACTTGAGCACCAAGCTCAACAAGTTCGTTTTGCGCTTTAACCATACCGGCAGCGGCGGCTGATGAGATCATTGAGCCCATAAATGGCTGATCTGCATCGTCATAATTACCTACTTTAATCGCTTTAGTTGCGGTAATTAAACGCTCCAGGATTACATCACCTTTGCTACCCGTTGGTAAAAATAGTTTACGTGCACAGGTACAACGCTGGCCACTTGAAATAAACGCTGATTGAATAATATCGTGAACAACCGCTTTAGTATCTTCAACGTCAGTAATAATAAGTGGGTTATTACCACCCATTTCTAGCGCTAAAATTTTACCAGGTTGACCCGCAAACTGTTCATGTAAAATATGACCTGTGCGCGAAGAACCCGTAAAGAACAAGCCATCAATACCTTTGTGAGCAGCAAGGGCTTTACCCGTTGCTACTTCACCTTGTACAAGGTTAATTACACCCGCTGGTAAACCTGCTTTTTCCCACAGCTTAAGCGTAAGCTCGGCAACTTTAGGCGTAAGTTCTGACGGTTTAAATATAACCGTGTTACCCGCTAAAAGCGCTGGCACTATGTGGCCATTAGGTAAATGCCCCGGAAAGTTATACGGACCAAATACAGCTACAACACCGTGTGGCTTGTGGCGGATCATTGCGCGCCCTAGTGGCATTGCATTTTCTACGTCGCCAGTGCGCTCTAAAAACGCTTTTTCAGAAATGGCAATTTTACCAACCATAGCACCCGCTTCTGTGCGAGTTTCCCACAGTGGCTTACCTGTTTCTTGTGCAATAGTAATGGCTAGCTCTTCGCTGTTTTCTTTTAATTGCGCTGCGAATGCTTTAACTATTTCTAAACGTTCAGCAAATGTTTTATCAGCCCAAGCATAAAACGCTTCGCGCGCTGCGCTAACTGCAGCGTCTACTTGCTCTGCTGTTGCTGAGTTTGCTTGGAAAATAACATTGTTATTGGCTGGGTTTACTGAACTAAATTCGGTTCCTTGGCCTTGTGACCATTGACCATTAATAAATTGTGCAGGATGAGTCATTATACTTTCTCCTAAATTAAATCGTGGTTGCGCTTACGCTATCGCCCGCTTGTAAATACAGTGCATCGGCTACTTGTTGCGTTATTACTATGCTGCTCATGCGCTCATCGAACGTCATAGGCACTACAGTTGCTCTAAAGTCTGTAAGCTTTTCGTTGGCTAATAACACCATGGTGTCGCCACTTGGTTCACCTATTTCAACTTTAAAGTGTTTAGCATTGCGAATGGTGGCAATGTTATCTACTTTTGCTTCAACTGTGGGGCCGGCATCAAAAATATCAACATACCCATTAAAGGTAAAACCTTCACTTTTTAATAGCTCAATTGCTGGGCGTGTGTTGTCGTGTACTTTACCAATAACAGCTTGCGCATTTTTGCTGAGCAAATTAACGTAAATTGGGTACTTAGGCATTAATTCAGCAATAAATACTTTTTGGCCTATGCCTGTTAAATAGTCGGCAGTTGGAAAGTCCATTGAAAAAAAGTGCTCTTCTAGCCATTGCCAAAATGGGCTGCTGCCATTGTCGTCAGACACACCACGCATTTCTGCAATGACGGTTTGTGCAAAACGCTCTTGATGCTGTTTAATAAACATAAAACGCGATTTTGAAAGTAATTTACCGTTACTGTTTTTGCGGTATGCGTCTTTCAAAAATAATGTACATAGCTCTGTAGCGCCGGTGTAATCGTTACAAAGCGTTAAAATATCAACTGCTTTATATACGTTTAGAGTGCGTGAAGAATGAATCACTTTACTTAAATGATAGTGATAAAATGCATCATCTAAGCCAACAGCGGCTTCTATACCTGAGGTGCCAACTACTTCACCGGTTTCGGTGTCCTCTAGTACAAATAAATAACCTTCGTCGCCCGGCTCGGTAGCAGCTTTTGCAAATGAGCTAACCGAATGATCTATTTTCTTTTGCAATAACTTTTCATTATTAGGTAAAGAAGTAAAGCCATGACCCGATTCGTGGGCTATTTTCACTAATGCAGGGTAGTCACTTTGTTGGATTGGGCGAAGGATCATCATAAACCCGCTTACTCCCTTATATTATAACGGTAAATTAAAATTAGAGGGCAAACTAGGTCTGCCCTTAATAGATATTGTTTGGCTATGTTAAGCGCTTACAACACTGGCTACTGCTTTTTCAAAGCGTGCCATACCTTCACGAATGTCGGCTTCTGGGATAACTAATGATGGTGTAAAACGAACCACGTCAGCACCGGCAACTAATGACATAAGACCGTGCTCAGTACCTGCCACTAAAAACTCTTTTGCACGACCTTTGTATTGCTCGCTTACTACTGCACCAATTAATAAACCTTGGCCGCGAATTTCGCTAAACACGTGGTATTTATTATTAATTTCAGTAAGTAGTTGGTTAAATAATGCTGCTTTTGCTGTTACACCAGCAAGTACTTCTGGGGTATTTACAGTATCGAATGCTGCTTCAGCAACGGCGCACGCTAATGGGTTACCACCATAAGTAGAACCATGCGTACCTACTTTAAGGTGTTGTGCAATTTCAGTTGTGGTGATCATAGCGCCAATAGGAAAACCGCCGCCCAATGCTTTAGCCGTAGTTAAAATATCAGGAACAACGTTTAAACCTTGGTATGCGTATAAGTTACCTGTACGGCCAACACCTGTTTGCACTTCATCAAAAATAAGCAGTGCATTATGTTTAGTACATAAATCACGAACGCCTTGTGCAAATTCGTCAGTTGGCGAAACAATACCGCCTTCACCTTGTAGTGGCTCCATCATTACGGCACATGTTTTGTCGCTAATAAGGGCTTCAAATGCTGCTAGGTCGTTGTAATCACAATGTACAATGTCGCCTGGCTTAGGACCAAAACCATCTGAGTATGCCGCTTGGCCACCAACAGTTACGGTAAAGAATGTACGGCCGTGGAAACCTTTGTTAAATGCGATGATTTGAGACTTTTCTGCGCCAAATTGATCAAGGGCAAAACGACGCGCTAATTTAAGTGCTGCTTCGTTTGCTTCTGCGCCTGAGTTGGCAAAGTAAACTTTTTCGGCAAAGGTTGCATCAACCATTTTTTTAGCTAAGCGTAATGCTGGCTCGTTGGTCATTACATTTGATAGATGCCAAAGCTTTTCGCCTTGCTCTTTTAATGCGCCTACTAATGCAGGGTGGCAATGGCCAAGACAGTTAACGGCAATACCACCAGCAAAGTCGATAAACTCTCGACCTTGTTGATCCCATACGCGAGAGCCTTCGCCTCGAACTGGAATTACGCTTGAAGGTGCGTAGTTAGGAACCATTACGTGATCAAATAATTCGCGATTGACTGTCATTTTATTTCCTCTTAATTGTGTACATCACAAAGCCGTAAATAGCTGTGTGGTAACCTGTAGCATATGTGTTTTTTAGCAAACTCAGTATAGCGATATTTGCCTAAAAAGGGCTGTGTGGTTCAATTTTCAGACGCTTATTATTTCAGAAAACATTGATTATGTCTCTTCAAAAACTTTCATGTAACCCTTGATAATAAAGGGCTTGAGATATAATTTCATAGATAGTGAATAACTATTTGCTTGCTTTATGCAACTCGTTTTTAGCCAATAAAGCGCCTGAACAACGAGCGCGCCTCACTTTAAACGGGGAAATGTATTGAAAAGAGATAATAAAAAGTGAATGGATAGTCGCAAAAAAATTAACAAATTTAATCAATTTGAATAGCAAGATTATTAAAATTGCTTGCTTGGAGTGCTTTTAGCTCTTTTTTGGTGAACTTAAAGTACGAAAACCAACTAAGCGTTTCATCCGGTTCAACTAGCTGATGCTGCTTTAGCGTTAAGTACTGAGAGTAACATCGTGCTTTTAGCATTACCTGCGTTAAAGGCAGCGCTGTATCGCCTTTTTCTACCCCATTAACAAGTTGCTGCATTACGCTATTAAACGGCAAATACTTAAAGGCCATTTTTTCAATTATTTTAGCGCTAATAGCCAACGACTGTTCGCTCAGTAAGGTGGTTAAAAATAAAGGGTCTGGTTTTAGCTCTAACAATGCAGTATGCAAGCCTTTATTCGCTGTAGTGCGAGCAAATTGTACTTTTCGCTGCCAAATTTGCTCAAACACTTTTAAATATAAACGCACTAAGGCTATTTGCCCCACGTTTAATAACATCCCTAAAGTAAAAGCATGGCTTGGGTTAACCTCGTTAACTTCAGCAATTTTTTGTGCCGCAATAGCATTCGCCATGGTGCTTTCTTTTAAGCGCCTTTTTAGTAACGAAAAAGGCTCTGTGCTATAAGGCATCCAATGGCGCACTGCAAAAGTTGGTACTACTAGCTGTAAGTTATCTAGGCCAATATAACGCAGCGCTAAAGCGGGGCTATCTACTTTCACTGCGGTATTTTTGCTGCGCTGATTACGATAATAAGGCAAGTTAACTAAAGTAACTAACTCTCTGCCAAGCCAGCTTAGGTCGTTAACTAAAGGCTCTAAGCGCCCAACCGATGCGCTTTTTGTGGCTAAAATATCTAACATGGCACATACGCTGTCCTCTACACCTATGGTGTTTTGAATAACACTGTCTATATCGCTAAGCTGCTTAGACATCATTTTTTCTATTGCTTTATGCAGTTGCTCGCTCGCTGCTGCACGATATTTATGATGCGCGGTACTTTTTAGCTTGCGCTTTTGCTGAGCGGCAACCTCTACTTCAAGTAATGTGCGTTGCTTTAGTGGTTCGCCATAGTCCATTTCTAGCGTATGAATAAAGCCAATTTGTTGATGAGCAAAGTTATGACCAAGCAGCAAATCATGTGCTCGTTGATTAAGCATTTTAACAATACGCGGTTGCTGCACTATTTCGGTCATGGCTCTCTGCCTTTAATGTAATGATATTTACTTAATACTATAAGCTTAGAAGCGAGTTAAAAAGTTATCAAGTAACGCTAAACCTTGCTCAGTTAAAATAGCTTCCGGATGAAATTGTACACCTTCAAGTGCTAAGTCTGTATGTAATAATCCCATAATTTCGTCAAACTCACCTTGCTGGGTTTGTGTCCAGGCTGTTACTTGCAACTCTTTAGGCAGCGACTGTGCCTCAACAATTAAAGAATGATACCGACATACCGTTAAGGGCTTAGCTAAACCTTTAAATACTCCTTGATCGCTATGGTAAATTGGCGATGTTTTACCGTGCATTACTTTTTTAGCACGCACCACCTTTGCTCCTAAGGCTTGGGCAATAGTTTGATGCCCTAAGCAAATTCCTAAAATAGGATACTGCCCTTTTAATTGCTCAACAATACTTAATGAAATACCCGCTTCGCTTGGGCTTTTAGGACCGGGTGATATAACAATATGTTGAGGATTTAACTGCTTAATTTGGCTAAGCGTTATTTGGTCGTTGCGCTTAACCAGTACCTCTTGATCTAAACGCTGAAAGTACTGTACCAAGTTATAGGTAAACGAGTCGTAATTGTCGATCATTAAAAGCATGTAATAAAGCACTCAAAATAGTTATTGTTTGCGAGGAGTTGTTGCATTTTGTATTCTAACTTAAGCATCTTTGAGTGTCAGTGCTTTGTATAGTGATATATAAGTATTTCCGTAATAATAATTAATAACGGCTATGTGTTGATTTATACTCAAGCAACCCCCAGCTCTAATATTATGGCGTACATAAATACCCATACAATCTGAATTTAACTAAACCCTAAGCGTGTTATTTTTAAAACACATTTATTACACGCACCGTTAAGGAGTACCTATGTTAGGCGAAGATCATTCATTAACTCAAGACTTTCCTGAGCACCTAAATACCATTAAAAAACTCAATAGCAATGATCCAGAGTTTGCAGATAAAGCCAAAAAATACAACGCGCTTGATAAAGAAATTCGTACCTTAGAGCTGCAAGACGCGCCTATCGATGACGAGGAAATGCTGCAATTAAAACATGACCGTGTGGTGTTAAAAGATTGGCTACATCAACAATTGTTAAAAGCCAGCTAAGCGCAATTTATACCCATTGTATTTAAGAGCCCTCTGACTTATGGGCTCTTATTACTCTTGCTTCTTAATATACACTGCCACCACCCTTGGTATAAATTACAGCGTTATAGCTATAACAGCCCTTCCTAATATTTAAAAAGCATTGCTATTAATTTAACTTGCAGACAAGCTATCTGTATCTAAGATAAATAACGTTAAGCTTATGTCTAAATACATACTCTCGATTGATCAAGGAACTACCAGCTCTCGGGCTATTTTATTTACCAAAGATGCCAAGGTAGTTGATACTGTTCAGCAAACATTCCCGCAGCACTTTCCCAATAATGGCTGGGTTGAGCATGACCCTAACGATATTTTACAAACCGTACTAAGTACCTGTAAAACAGTACTGGCTAATAACCAGGTTACAGCCGAGCAGGTCATTGCCATTGGTATCACTAATCAGCGCGAAACCACTTTAGTATGGAATAAAAAGACTGGCCAACCAATTTATAATGCCATTGTGTGGCAAGATCGCCGTACCAGCGAGTATTGCGAGCAAATACGTAGCGATAAACTCAGTAAAAAAATTAGCGATAAAACCGGGCTATTATTAGATCCGTACTTTTCAGCCACTAAAATTCGCTGGATTTTAGATAATGTTGCCGATGCACAGCAACAAGCGCTAGCCGGCGAGCTAGCATTTGGTACGGTTGACAGTTATTTACTGTGGCATTTAACCGCTGGCAAAGTACACCGTACTGATGCCACCAACGCCTCACGTACACTATTATTTAATATACATCAGCAATGTTGGGATGAAGAGTTACTAACGCAGTTTAATATTCCACACTCTATGCTTCCAGAAGTGATGGACAGCGCAGCCGAGTTTGGCAGTACCAACAGTGAAATTTTTGGTGAACCGATTAAAATTTGCGCTATGGCGGGGGATCAGCAAGCCGCATTAATTGGTCAAGCTTGCTTTAAAGAAGGCATGGCTAAAAGTACCTACGGAACGGGCTGCTTTTTAATGCTTAATACGGGCGATAAAGCCCTTACCTCTAATAACCGCTTATTAACTACTGTGGCTTACAGGCTCAATGGTAGAGTGACCTACGCTATAGAGGGCAGTATTTTTATGGCGGGTGCCACTATGCAATGGATTGTTGAGGGCTTAAAGCTACTTGAACATGCCGGCGACAGCGAGGCTATGGTCAAAGACGTGCCACTGGATCACGGCGTATTTTTAGTGCCTTCGTTTACCGGTTTAGGCGCCCCATACTGGGATGCCAATGCCCGTGGTGCTATTTTAGGTTTAACCCGTGATTCGGGCATTAGCACTATAGTAGCAGCGGCGCTGCAGTCTGTTGGCTATCAAACCAAAGATTTACAAAAAGCCATGGAAGGTGATGGCCTGCGCCCAAGTATTTTGCGCGTGGACGGTGGCATGGCAAAAAATAATTGGGCCATGCAGTTTTTAGCTAATATTTTAGGCGCAAGTGTGGAACGCCCAGCGCTAACAGAAACAACCTCTCTGGGTGTTGCCTATTTAGCAGGGCTGCAAACTGGGATTTATAAGTCAACGGAGCAATTAGCTACTATGTGGCAATGCGACCGTCGTTTTGAACCAACCATGAGCATAGATGAACGTAACGATTTATACGCAAAATGGCAGCACTGTATAGCACAAGTCACACTTTCAAATAACGCAACAAAAGACGACTGCTAATGCGATAGTGTTATTGGCTATTGATATGCCATCGCTTAAATTAATAAAGAGGTATTCAGTGAAATTACTCGATAATGAATATGATTTACTGGTTATTGGCGGTGGCGTTAATGGCACTGGTATTGCGGCTGACGCCGCCGGTAGAGGCTTAAAAGTATTACTATGTGAGCAAAATGATTTAGCCTCTGCTACATCATCAAGTAGCAGTAAACTTATTCATGGTGGACTACGCTATTTAGAGCATTACCAATTTAGGCTAGTAAAAGAGGCACTTAAAGAGCGTGAAGTGTTATTAAAAAATGCCCCACATATTATGTGGCCGCTATCTTTTAGGCTGCCACATCAAGCGCATTTACGCCCTTACTGGATGATTAGAATTGGGTTGTTTATATACGACCATCTTGCCAAACGCATTACTTTACCCGCATCAAAATCAATTAAATTTACCCGCGATAGTATATTGAATAATACTATTACCCGCGGTTTTGAATACGCTGATGGCTGGGTTGATGATTCGAGGTTAGTTATTTTAAATGCGTTAGCAGCACAGCAAAAAGGTGCAACCATTTTAAGCCGCACGCGCTGTATTAAAGCAGTTCGCAATAACAATAATTGGAGTGTGACCTTAGAGCAACAAGGTAGCAAAAAGCAATGTTCTATAGTTGCTAAAGGAGTTGTTAATGCAGCGGGCCCTTGGGTTGCATCACTTTTTGATGAGGTAATTACTGGGCCGTCGCCACATAATATTCGCTTAGTTAAAGGCAGCCATATTATTGTGCCGCGTATTCACACTGAGCCGCAGGCCTATATTTTACAAAATAAAGATCAGCGTATTATTTTTGTTACCCCATTTGAAGATGACTATTCACTGATTGGCACTACAGATGAAGAATACAGCGACAATATAGCAGATGTAAAAATTAGCGATAAAGAAGTCGATTACTTAATTGGCATTACTAATAATTACTTTAAAAAACAACTTACTCATAACGACATAGTGCATACCTTTAGTGGTGTACGCCCCTTACTAAATGATAACTCATGCGACGCACAAGCCGTTACTCGCGACTACAAACTGATATTATCGAGCAATAATAACCAGGCACCAATGCTAAGTGTATTTGGTGGGAAAATTACCACTTATCGCAAGCTCGCTGAAAACGCAGTAAACGAACTCGCCAGCTTTTATCCGCATATGGGCCAAACATGGACAAAAAACACTCCATTACCCGGTGGCGACTTTTCATCAAAGGTAGTATTAAAGCAACAACTACAGGTAAAGTACGCATGGTTGCCTGAGTTTATTTTAAATCGCTTTATACGCAGTTACGGTACTGGCACTTATACCCTACTTACAGATGCCCAAAGCGTAGCTGATTTAGGCCAGCATTTTGGCCATGGTTTATACGCCACTGAAGTAAATTATTTAGTTAATAGCGAGTGGGCTAGCAGCGCCGAGGATATATTGTGGCGTCGTAGTAAGTTAGGTTTGCGTTTTAATACTGAGCAAATAACAGCGCTGAGCCAGTATATTCAAATTATAATGGCTCAATACCGCTGTAAACATTTACCAAACTAGCTAGCCGGGGCTAAATGCTCATTAAGTGACGATTTTTCAGATACTGAAAGCGATTGCTTTGCTTTTGCTGCAAAATCGTAACGTACCAATACCGTTTTACCAACTGCACAGCAGTTACCTTGCTGGTGAGCTTCTTGGCGTAATACAAATGAGCTGGTACCTACATGCTCTACTGAGGTTTTAATGGTTACTTCATGGCCATAAAATAACTCACCAACAAACGACACTTCGACTTTGGCAATAATTAGCTTCCAGTCATGTGGGTTTAAATCTGGGGTAAAAAACCTAAAAATAGGCGCACGCGAAGCTTCAAACCATACAGGGAGTACGGTATTGTTAATATGTCCTAGCGCATCTGTTTCACTAAAGCGCGGCATCACTTTTTCAATAAACATAATAATCCAATAATAATTATATAAAGGTAAACTATGACGGACTTTATTCGCGTATACAATAACGCGCTCAGCAATGACTTTTGTGATAACTTTATCACTACCTTTTCTCAAAGCCCGCATATAAAACAAGGGATGACATCTGGCGGTATCGATTTAAATAAAAAAGATAGCCACGACTTGCACTTAAACAATCATCCAGAATACGTTGAGCAATTAAAACATATTCAACAAACCACTGCACAGTATGTTTTTAAATACATTGAAGAACATATTTTTATTATGATTGGTGCCTTTGGCCTAAAAGTGTATCACCCTAAAAGTGGCGAACCTGTTGACTTAACACACGCAAACTTTGATGAAGTGGGTAAACCACAACTGCCCTTATTAGTGCAGCAAATTTTTAGGCTAGGAAATATTCAGGCGCAAAAATACCAAGTTAATAAAGGCGGTTACCCGTATTGGCACAGCGAAGTTTATCCGCAGTTAAATCATAACGAGGCGCTACATAGAGTATTGCTGTTTATGTTTTATTTGAACGATGTTGAACAAGGTGGGGAAACGGAGTTTTATTATCAAAAGCGTAAAATTGCGCCTAAAAAAGGCACTATGGTAATAGCGCCCGGCTACTTTACTCACACTCACCGTGGCAATAAGCCAGTATCTAACGATAAGTATATTTTAACCTCGTGGGTACTGTTTAACCGCGCAGAGCAAATATACGGTGCGCCAAAGAGCTAGCGCACCTTTTTTATGTATATTAACCTAGTAGCTCATCAAACAGATTAAATAACTGATCAAGCTCTGCGGTGGTGTTGTAGTGCATGCAACCAATGCGCACTACGCCACCTTTATCAAGTACGCCTAATTGCTCACACAAACCTTGCGCGTAAAAGTTGCCGTCCCATACACAAATATGTTGCTTACCTAAACATTCAGATACAGCGCGCGGCTCTAAACCTTCAAAAGTTAACGCAAAAGTAGGCGTACGCTCATTTAAACGATCTAAGTCATCTATACCAAACAATTTAATACGCGGGTAATTAACTAAGCGCGTTAAAAAGTACTCACTCAGCGCCATTTCGTGTTGCTTGGTTTTGGCAAAAGCCGCAGCTAATTTATCACGGCGCGAATGACTATCATCAAGCTCACTAATATCAGCAATGTAGTCAACCGCAGCAATTAGACCTGCAAGTGCTTCAAAGCTTTGCGTACCGGTTTCCCAGAGCCCAGGAATAACGTCCTTGGCAGGCTCAACTTTATAAGGCGTAAATCCTTCAAGGTGCTCTTTTTTGCCATAAACCATACCTAAATGCGGGCCAAAAAACTTGTACGCAGAGCAGGCTAAAAAGTCGCAATCAAGCGCTTGTACATCTACAAGTTCGTGCGGTGCATAATGTACGGCATCAACATAAACAAGTGCGCCTACGTTGTGGGCAAGCTCTACAATACGTTTAATATTGTTAATTGAACCTGTGGTATTTGAAGCATAAGTTACCGCTACCAGCTTAGTATTACTGTTTAGTAAACTCTCGAACTGCGCCATATTGAGTGTGCAGTCGGTTTCGTTAATAAGCGCAGTATTAACTTTAACACCTTTATCTTCTGCGGCTTGCTGCCACGACGAAACGTTAGAAAAGTGATCCGCGTTAGTGACAATTATTTCATCACCCGTTTGCCAGTCGCGTGAAATTGCGCGGCTAAAGCTAAACGTTAAGCTGGTCATATTCGGACCAAATACAATTTGTTGTGAGCTGGGCGCATTGAGTAAATCGGCAGCAGCTTGGCGAGCATTTGCCATTAGCTCAACGGTTTTATCGCTTGAGAAAAATGCTCCACCTAAATTTGAGTTGTAATAACCCAAATAAGCAGTCATAGCGTTAAGTACCGATTGCGGTACTTGCGAGCCACCGGGGCCGTCTAAAAACACGGGAGATTTACCATTAACGCTTTGCATTAATGCCGGAAATTGCTCACGTAATTGCGTTATATTCATGCTCATTCCTTAAGAGGTTAATACAAAGCAATCCAGGTAACCTGGCTTACTGGCATCAAGTTTATTCATTGGAGTAGCGTTATGCCACACTTGACGGTCGTTAATTACTGCAAACATACCGTCTTTTATAGCCATTTTAAAACAGGGATCGGCTTGCTTGTTTTCGTATACAAGCAATTCACCGCCCTCTAAGTTTTCATGCGATACTCCACATACACACACATGATCAAAACCATCTTGGTGCACGCCTTCTGGCGCTGCAGGCGTATCACTATCAATGGCTAACATACGAAATTGGTGAATTTCGATATCACGTTCTTCATCAATCCCGGTAATTTGACGAAACTCATTCACAATACTTTTCATGCCCGCTGACTCAAGTAGGCTTTGCTCTAAATTTTCGTAACTACGCTCAACATTACCCTGAAAGGTATTAATTGCATCATCTTGTACAAATGCTTTTGTTGCTTGTAGCTTTAGCTCACCATTTTGTAGTTTAACTACAGAGTAACGGCGTTTACGAAAGGCACCATCTGCATAAGGATTAGTCGGCAGGTTATCAAAAGAAGGCTTAACCAAATCAATATTTGTTTGGTTAATAAAACGCAGCTGCAGTAAATTCTGGGGGTTTAAAGCGGTCATAAAAATCCTGCTATAGTAATTATAATATTGCAGGGATTTTAATGCATGCAAAGAGGATTTATTGCTTTATTATTTAACTTCAAAACAATTAACCACCAAAATTAATACAATAAATGCAAAAAAACAACATTAACTATCTAAAATTTATTTTTGCTAATAAAAAACCCGCAAAAGCGGGTTTTTAAATAAGCTGTAAAAATTATACTGCTTGTTGAATGATCACGTTGTCTGCTTTTTTAGTGTAAGCAGGCATGCGATGGAAGTTCAAGTAGCGATATGTATCTGACGCTGTTGCATTGATCTTCGCTGCATATTCTTGATACTCAGCAGCAGTTGGCAATCGACCGATAATTGCCGCAACTGCAGCAAGTTCAGATGATGCTAAAAATACATTTGCACCATTACCTAAACGGTTAGGGAAGTTACGTGTAGAGGTAGACACTACCGTTGCTTTATCAGCAACACGTGCTTGGTTACCCATACATAATGAACAACCTGGAGTTTCTATACGTGCGCCAACACGACCAAAGATGCCATAGTAGCCTTCTTCAATTAGTTGGTCTTTGTCCATCTTAGTAGGTGGAGCAACCCAAAGCTGAGTAGGTAGTTGACCTTTAAAGCCATCTAGTAACTTACCAGCCGCGCGGAAGTGACCAATGTTAGTCATACAAGAACCGATGAATACTTCATCAATTTTCTCGCCAGCAACATCAGAAAGTAAACGCGCGTCATCTGGATCATTTGGAGCACAAAGAACTGGCTCTTTAATCTCAGCTAAGTCGATTTCAACTACGTGAGCGTATTCAGCATCTTTATCTGCTTCCATAAGCTCAGGATTAGCTAACCAGTCTTGCATTGCATTAATACGACGTTCAATCGTACGTACATCGCCATAACCTTCAGAGATCATCCACTTAAGCATAACAATGTTTGATTCTAGGTATTCAGAAATAGACTCTTTTGAAAGCTTAACCGTACAACCTGCAGCTGAACGCTCAGCAGATGCATCTGATAATTCAAACGCTTGCTCAACAGTTAGGTGCTCAACGCCTTCAATTTCTAGTACGCGACCAGAAAACTCGTTGATTTTACCTTTTTTCTCAACTGTTAATAAGCCTTGCTTGATACCGTAGTAAGGGATTGCATGTACAAGGTCACGTAATGTGATACCTGGTTGCATTTCGCCTTTAAAACGAACCAAAATTGACTCAGGCATATCAAGAGGCATAACACCTGTTGCTGCTGCGAATGCTACTGCACCCGAACCAGCTGGGAATGAAATACCTAATGGGAAACGTGTATGCGAATCACCACCAGTACCTACGGTATCTGGTAATAACATACGGTTTAACCATGAGTGAATAATACCGTCACCTGGGCGAAGTGAAACGCCGCCACGGTTCATGATGAAATCAGGAAGCGTGTGATGCGTGTTTACATCAATAGGTTTTGGGTATGCCGATGTATGACAGAAAGACTGCATTGTTAAGTCTGCAGAGAAACCTAAACAAGCTAAATCTTTAAGTTCATCACGTGTCATAGGACCTGTTGTATCTTGCGAGCCAACAGTTGTCATTTTAGGCTCACAGTATTGACCTGGGCGAATACCTGCAACGTTACATGCTTTACCAACCATTTTTTGCGCTAGTGTAAAGCCTTTATCTGATACTTCAGTTGCTGTTGGTACTTTAAATATATCAGTAGCACCTAAACCAAGTGATGTACGTGCTTTGTCTGTTAAACCACGACCAATGATTAGTGGAATACGACCACCAGCACGAACTTCATCTAAAATAACTTCAGATTTAAGTTCAAACTTAGAGATTACTTTATCAGTACCATGCTGCTTAACAACACCTTCGTATGGGTAGATGTCAATTTGCTCGCCCATGTTAAGTTCATCAACATTTAGCTCAATTGGTAAAGCGCCAGAATCTTCCATAGTGTTAAAGAAGATTGGTGCAATTTTATTACCTAGACATACACCGCCAACACGCTTATTTGGTACAAACGGGATATCATCGCCCATAAACCAAAGCACTGAGTTAGTTGCAGATTTACGTGAAGAACCCGTACCAACAACATCACCAACGTAAGCTAGTGGTAAGCCTTTAGTTTTTAATTCTTCTAGTTGGGTGATTGGGCCTACTTCGCCTGGTTTGTCAGGAGTGATACCGTCACGTTCAATTTTTAGCATAGCTAAAGCATGTAGTGGAATATCTGGACGAGACCATGCATCTGGTGCAGGTGACAAGTCATCCGTATTTGTTTCGCCTGTTACTTTAAATACAGTAACTGAGATCTTTTCAGCAACAGCTGGTTTATTAGTAAACCATTCTGCATTTGCCCAAGACTCAATAATTTGCTTAGCGAATGTGTTACCCGCTTTTGCTTTTTCTTCTACATCGTAAAATGCATCAAACATTAATAATGTGTTTGAAAGGCCTTTTACTACGATAGGTGCAAGTGTGTCGTCATCAAGTAGGTCTATCATAGGTGCGATATTGTAACCGCCTAGCATAGTTCCTAATAATTCTGCCGCTTTTTCTTTAGAAAGTAGTGGAGAATTAGTTTCACCTTTAGCAACTGCCGCTAAAAACCCTGCTTTGATATAAGCTGCATCATCAACACCTGCCGGTACACGATTAGCAAATAAGTCGAGAATAAATTCTTCTTCACCAGCCGGTGGAGTTTTGATTAATTCAATAAGATCAGCCGTTTGCTGAGCATCTAATGGCGCTGGTACGATACCTAACGCGGCACGTTCTTCTACGTGTTTACGATATTCTTGTAGCACAATATTGCCCTCTTGGTGACGTGAAAGTATTCGGTAGCGCTTCATAAGCGCAATGTTACCCAATACTTATAGTATTCTAACGCTTAATTATAAAGCTTTTATAGGTAGATGAAAATCTATCCAGTTCAGCAACTGATTATACCGACTATAAGTATTATGAATAGTAGATAAAGTAAAATCAATTTCCATGAATGTTTATTAAGTAAGAATCATTAGTATTTATTTTTAATTTGGGTTTTTAGTAGACAAAAAAAAACCCAGCATAAAGCTGGGTTTTTGTAATTCAATCGATTTTATTAACGTAAAACTTTAACGTTTTTAATCGTTTTGATATGCGCTTCTACACGACGGTTTTCTTCGTGTGCTGCTTTAGTGTTCGCTTCATTTTTAAGACGCTCTTCACCTAGACCAACTGTAGTAATACGGTCTTCTGCTACGCCATCAGCTACTAATTTTTTAGCTACTGCGTCAGCACGTTTTTTAGATAACCACTTGTTGTAAGATGCTTTACCTACAGAAGAAGTATGACCTTCTAAAAGAACAGTTGTATCTGGGTACTCTTTTAAGAACTCAGCTACTTTATCGATATCGTTTAAGTACTGTGTAGATACTGCAGAGGTATTATTAGGGAAAGTCACTAATAAGCTTACAGTTACTTCTTTATCTTCGTATAAAGTACAACCTGTGCCATCAACTGCATCTGTCATTGGTGTGTTAGGACACTGATCATCTGCATCTGGAATGTTATCGTTGTCGCTATCTACTGGTGCAACTTCAACAATTACTGGCTCTGGAGCTGGTTGAACTGGCTCTTCTGCTACTGAACTTTGACCAAATAAGTAGTTAATACCTAGTTTAGCGTTCACATCGGTATAACCACGGTCAAGACCTTGATAAACAGATGTTTCTGCGTTAACAAATAAGCCGTCTGTAATGAAGTGCTGGTAACCAACACCTGCGTTTAAGAAAGTATTATCTGTTGCTACTTTTACTTCTTTAATACCAAATAAACCATAGAAAGGACCGCCACCAAAGTGGTAAAGTGCATCAACACCAAAACGCTCGCCGTCTACGTCGTTACGATTACCATTAGGAATCGGATTTTTAAGAAATGCATTAAAGTCCATATCTGCATACTCAAGACGTGCACTCCAGTAATCACTGAAACGGTAACCAACTTCAGCACCCCAACTTGCAGATTCATTAACTTCCAAGTTTTGGTACATGTTCAAGTTTTTCCAAGATGCATCGTAATAGTCACCGAACACACCAATGTAAAAACCTTCAGTTTTTTCTGCTGCAAATGCTGATGCGCTAGTTGCAGCTAACGCGATTGCGATTGTAAGTGATTTTAATTTCATTGTTTTCTTCCCATTTTAACAATTAAAAAATATAGCTAATTCGTTCTAGCTCAACCAGTTTTATTAATATTACCTGATCCTTTATTAATCAATACTTAACAAAAGATAAATTAATTCGTTTCAACACTCTATATACAAGTATCAGTAAGTTTAGGACATATTAATTACTTTACCCAACCCCTAGATAATAAATACTATCGCTGGTATCTAAATTTATTAAATAACCATACCGACTTCACTAGCTGAGTTTATATTTCTCTCAATAATAAATCATCACTGCAGCCGCTAAATGAGCTTTTATGATCAGCAACTTAAATTTCAATCTAATAATTAAGTACCACAAAAAGTATAATACTCTTTATCACTGCTAGGTGCATCCTGAAATTTTGCCAATTTGTCAGTATTTTCATAAGGTGTGTGCATAACCTGCATAAACTCATGCAGTAATTCACTTGAGCCAGTCTTATTATACTCACTAAGTATTTTTTCGATCACATGGTTACGAGGAATAACTCGCGGATTAGCTGCGCGCATTACGGTATAGCTGCGATCATCGGTACGTTTTTGCCACTTACCGGCCCACTGAACTAATACCACTGGTATGCTCACTCCACCTGTTAAAGACTCGGTTAGTGCATCAAACGTGTTGGTATAGTCGAGTTGGTGCTCTTTTAATAACTGTAATAGCTCTGCAATTAACTCTTTATCTTCTGTATCTGTGCCAGCTAAGCCCAGTTTTTTTGCCCACATTGCACTAAATTCAACATTAAATTGCTCAGCAAAACCATCTATTATTGGGGTCATTAACGCCACAGCTTGTTCGTCGTCATCATTTACAAGCGGTATTAAACTCTCAGCTAAGCGGGCGCAGTTCCAGTTAGCAATATTAGGTTGATTACCAAATGCATAACGCCCTTGCTTATCAATAGAGCTAAACACGGTATCAAAATCGAAGCTGTTCATCATGGCACATGGGCCATAGTCGATAGTTTCGCCGCTAACCAGCGTATTATCGGTATTCATTACCCCATGTATAAAGCCTACTCGCATCCAACTAACCACCAGCTCAACTTGGTTTTTAATCACTGCAGCTAAAAATGCTAAATAGCGCTCAGGTCCTGTTGCTTGAATTTTTGGGTAATGACGCTCAATAGCTAAGTCGGCAAGGTTTTTAAGCCCTGCAACGTCGCCTTGCGTTGCTAAATACTGAAACGAGCCAACACGAATATGGCTACTGGCTAAGCGCGTTACAATAGCGCCAGGTTGAGGTGGGTTTCGGTACACTGTTTCGCCACTACCAACCACAGCTAAGCAGCGCGTAGTTTTTATACCTAACGCTTGCATTGCTTCGCTCATTATATATTCACGAATTGCTGGGCCAAGTGCACAGCGGCCATCGCCACCACGAGAGTAAGGAGTGGCACCAGAGCCTTTTAATTGAATGTCCCACAACTGGTTTTGCGCATCCTCTACTGCACCTAGCAAATGAGCACGCCCGTCGCCTAAACGTGGTGAAAAATGTCCAAATTGATGCCCTGAGTATCCCAGTGCAACCGCTGCAATTACTTGCTGTTCGTTGCCGCTAAAAGTACTGGCCCGTAACTCAGGAACGACATTAATATTAAACGCTTTAGCTAAGCTGTCATTCCAAAGTAATAGCTGTGGGGCGGCCACCTTAGATGGGCGATCTTCAATTGCAAAATTGTCGGCTACTTGTCTGTACCTTGGCATTAAATTCATAACTACCCTCTACTGTTGTTGGCTTATACCTACACGATTATCGCCTACACTGTAGGCTATAATTAAGCTTAGCTCTTGCATGCTCAAACCGCTTTGTTGCTGTAATTCATTAAAGAACGCTTGCGCTGCAGTTAACGACTTTTTAGTTTGTAAGCCACCATCAATAATTTTGTGCGCGCGCAAATAACTCTCAACATCCCGCGATAATAAAAAGGTATCTTTACCCAATGCACGCAAAGTATAAGGGCCGGTATTTCCACCCAAGCGTGCACCGTGTTTTTTTAAGTACGCCCACAAACCAATAATATCTTCACTTGGCCAGTCTGCAATAAACTGACTAAAGCTACCATGTTGCTGGGTAACCTCATGGATCATGAACGCATTTTCGGGGATCGTTTTTACTTTTTTATAATTGCGAACAATACGCTCGTCGCTGGCTTTTTGCTCCAACATATCGGGTGGCATCATTAATAATTTTTCAACGCTAAACTGCCAAAAAACCTCTCTAAAGCCTGCCCACTTGCTGTTAATAACCGACCAGTAAAAGCCACTTTGAAAAACCTTGCGCGTAAACTCTTCCAGCCAATCATCATCACTTAAAGCTACTAATTGTCGCTTAGATGCAGGTTTAGCGAGTAGTTGCTGTAGCATTTGTGTTGAGCCTTTTCGCTCTACTGCTCGCTGATAAATATCATTAAATTTTTCCATCTGCTTGAAACCTTATTTTGCAGTTACAAATTTCGCGCCGCGATTACCCCCTAGTTTAAGGGAAATTGTCCTTATACGTAACCGTTACCAAAATCGATGACACTATCTGCACTTAGCTGCTTGACACCCAGATGGCTAAAATGATTTAATCATTGCACTTACCCTATTTAATTATATTTGTATTGCTAGCAGTACAAATATAAAGGGCTGGAAGAGGTGCGTTATTCAGGTAGCGTATGTTAGGAGCACAAACTCCATTGAGCATACGTAAGGGGAATCAACGCCGAGAAACAACAATATTTGTGTCATTGTTGTTTCGGGCGACTAGGTTGAATCCTAGCGACTGTCACCAATAGCTATTTAAACGTAGCTTATTAGTTTGGTGGAGAGCTTCTGGTCTTAGTATAATAAGGCCGTGCGCCCTATTATTTAAGCCCATTCGCTCTTCGAATTATAACATACCCTACACGTGGGTATTTGTTCGAACGATGTTAATGCGGCTCTTTCCTATATAGCTTCTTAACTCACCGAACATTCTATAAGTTCGCGAGAGATGATCAAAAACTTTAATTTAGATGACTACTCAGTCTGGACGGCGCTCGTTACTCCGTTTAATCAAAACGGTACAATCGACTATGGCACCTTAACCACTTTGGTTGCTGAGCAAGCCGCTGCCAATAATGCTATTTTATTACTAGGCAGCACAGGCGAAGGCTTAGCCTTAACACTTAAAGAGCAACAAGCCATTGTTGAACACGTGTGCCAATTATCGCCTAATGTACCCTTAATGGTGGCTGTAGGTGGTATGAACCTCAAACAGCAATTAGCCTGGGTTGAATACTGTAACCACTTGCCTATTCATAGCTTTTTACTTGGCTCGCCGCTTTATGCAAAGCCCGGTGTAATTGGGCAAACCCATTGGTTTGAAAGCCTTTTAAATATAAGTAAACACCCTTGTATGCTTTATAACGTACCAGGGCGAAGCGCTGTCGATATTCCAGTGGCAACCATTCAAAACCTACAACAACATAAAAACCTATGGGCACTTAAAGAAGCCAGTGGCAACATTGCGCAATTTGAAGCTTACCGTCAAGCGGCTCCTAACTTAGCTATTTTTAGCGGCGACGATGCGCTTATGCCCTACTTTGCCCAAGCCGGCGCTAAAGGGCTGGTATCGGTAGCAGCTAATGCTTGGCCGCTACAAACTCACGAATTCGTACAGCGTAGCCTAAGTGGCCAATACCCCAATTTATTTACTCAGTGGTCAAGCGCAATCAGTAGCTTGTTCACTGTAGCAAACCCCATTCCCGTTAAAGTACTCATGCATTTACAAGGGCGATTAACGAGTTCGTATTTACGCCCACCGTTAACTCACCTCGAATTAACGCAAACAACGTGCATTGAACAAGCAAACAACACCATTTTATCTTGGCATTAAACATAGGTTTTTATAATGAGCTGGTTAGAACTATTAAATAATTTAGAGTCGGGCGCAGTACGCGCAGCATCACAAAACGAAAGCGGCCAATGGCAGGCTAACGTTGCAGTAAAACAGGGTATTTTAGAAGCCTTTAAAAATGGTACAAACACCGAATTTGTCGGTGGCTTTGTTGATAAACATAACTTAGCGCCACAACAGTTTAGTGCCACCGATGGCGTACGTATGGTCCCGGGTGGCTCAAACGTTCGCCGTGGTGCTTATGTAGCTAAAGGCACTATTATTATGCCACCAGCGTATGTAAATATTGGCGCATACATTGACGAAGGCACTATGGTAGATAGTCACGCTTTAGTTGGCTCGTGCGCGCAAGTAGGTAAAAATGTCCACCTTAGCGCAGCCGTGCAACTTGGCGGTGTGTTAGAGCCAATTGGTGCCAGCCCAGTGGTAGTTGAAGATGATGCATTTATTGGCGCAGGCTGCGTAATTGTTGAAGGCGTAGTAATTAAAAAAGGCGCAGTACTTGCCCCTGGTGTGCGTTTATCGGCCACAATTCCGGTTTACGACTGTGTAAACGAGCGCCAACTTGACAAAGGCGAGCCAATTCCTGAGTACGCTATTGTAATACCAGGCTCTCGCCCTGCTTCAAACGAATGGGCGCGTGCACAAGGTTTAAGCATGTCGTGCGCGTTAATTGTTAAGTACCGCGATGAGCAAAGTGATGCATCATTACTACTTGAAGAGGTTTTACGTTAATGAGCTTTTTGAGCACGGGCGTTAAAACGGCAATTAATGAATTATCAAGCCAACTCGATAGCCCATTTTTTGTTTACGACCTAGATACGCTAAATAGTCACTTGGCACAATTGGTCGCACAAACCGAGGTAAAACTTTGGTATGCGGTTAAAGCGAATCCGCTGTCTAAAATTATTCAATGCTTAGATAACGCCGGGTTTAATTTTGACGTAGCCAGTAAAGGCGAGCTTGAGCAAGTACTTGCTCAAGGCGTTAGTAGCGATCGCGTGCTCAACACCGGGCCAGCTAAAAGCCCAAAACAAATTAAACACTTTATTGAGCGCGGCGTACGTACTTTTGTTGCCGAAAGTCTTAATCAAGTTCGCTGGCTCAATGAGCAAGCCAAGCTACAAAACTGTCAACTACAGGTATTACTGCGCGTACAGTTACGTTGGCCCGAGGGCGAAAAAAATCCACTAGGTGGCGATAGCCTCACGCCATTTGGACTCGGTTGTACAGAGTGGCAGGCACTTAATATTACCGACTATGACGCACTTAGCTTTGATGGCCTGCATATTTTTCAATGGGGAAATATGCTCAGCACGCAAAAACTCAGTGAGTTGTGGTCACAAATGATTGCACCACTTAGCCAACTTGCCCGCGATTTAAATATAAACCTTAAAATTTTAGATTTAGGTGGCGGCTTAGGTATTCCGTATACGCAAAACGACATAACGCTTAATTGGGATGACTTAATAACAGCCCTCGCTAAAATTAAAAAACAGGCGGGCGTTGAAGAGTTATGGATGGAGCTTGGCCGCTATGCCGTGGGTGAATGCGGACATTACGCAACCCCAGTAGTAGAGCGCAAACAAAACTATGGCCAACAACAAGTTATTTTAAGTGGCGGCATAAACCACTTATTGCGCCCAGCCGTCACTAGTCAAGACTTTCCAGCAGCATTACTACGAAATTCAAACACACCAACCCAAGCTATGAGCTTATATGGGCCACTTTGTACCGCACTCGATTGCTTGGGCGAGCACGCATTACCAAGCGATCTAAATGAACACGACTGGTTGGTGTTTAGTCAATGTGGTGCCTATGGTTTTAGTGAAAGTATGCCGTACTTTTTATGCCACGAACTTGCAGGCGAATATGTTTTAGAACAAAACAAACTTAGCTGCCTACGTGCAGCCGAAGATGCCAGTTATTACTTGAGATAATGTACCTAAGATAATGTACCTAAAATAAAGTACCCGAGATAAAATTAAAATGTTGAGATACTCATGATCGCCTCACCAATTAGTCAAGAAAACATCGTCGTTGGTGAAGTTGCCAATGGCCTACCACTTACTATTCCTGTGTATCGTTTAAAAGGCGATGGCACGGGGCCAAGTGTGTATATTCAGGCCAACATGCACGGGGCTGAAGTACAAGGTAATGCGGTAATTTTTCAACTACTTGAACAATTAAAGCACCTTAATCTTAAAGGTGATATTACTTTAGTGCCTTATGCCAACCCTATTGGTTGTAATCAAAAGTCGGGGGAGTTTACCTTAGGTCGGTTCGACCCTATCACCGGCACTAATTGGAATCGGATGTATCATTATAATACTGATTTAGTCACTCAGTTTACACAAAACCATACGCAATACGACGATGCCACATTAAAAAGCACGTTTAAACAGGCTCTTATTGACGAAGTTGACAGCAAACTCAATGGCCCTGCTTATTTACTCAATACAGGTAAACGCATTGCGCTTAACTTACAAAAGCTCGCTCACCAAGCCGATATAGTACTGGATTTACACACAGGTCCTATTTCAAGCAAGCACTTGTACTGCCCAACCTATGCAACTAATAGCGCTCGGTATTTTAATATTGAGCACGTACTGCTTATTCCAAGTGACTTTGATGGTGCGATGGATGAAGCAAACTTTTGCCCCTGGTGGCATTTAAGCGAAGCACTGAGCAAACAAGGCCGCGAGCTCAGCATACCTGTAGAAGCTTTTACTGTAGAGCTAGGCAGCCAAGAAAAAATAGACTTGAGCGAAGCACTAAACGATGCAAACAGTATTTTAAGTTACTTAAATTATAAAGCTGTATTTGAAAATGCACCCCACACGCCGGCTAACATTACTCGCTACGCGTGTCATTTAAACGATTACTTTGCTTATTACGCGCCCATGGGCGGAATGGTTGAGTATATTGCCCCCCTAGGCGGGCATATTAAAGCGGGTGAGCCAATTGCTAAAATACTGCGCATGGAACGTTATTTAAGTGAACAGCCACTACAAACACTTATTCTTGAGTGTGATGCCATTGCCATACTGCACTTTGCCTCGGCGAGTGTTAATCAAGGCACTGAACTGTATAAATTTTTTACTAACGTATTTGAGCTTTAAGCTCTCCCTTCTCATTGCGTGAGAGTAAGTTAACTATAGTTAATTTGCATTATAAAAGCGGCTTAGGCCGCTTTTATTTTTATCTAATTATACAAAATATACGTAAATTCAGTAAAAGTTCACCGCTGCATATGTAAAAAGAGGTTATAATTACGTTAATCTATTAAACCCTCCACACTCACAAAGGAATTACAATGAGCTGGCGATACTTGATCATACTTTCAACATTAGTTAGTACTACTGTTTTTGCTGAAGAAAAATCTAAAAGCAATGAGCAAAATAGTAATATTGAGCTGGTAAAACAATGTATTTTAAATGAAGTGATTGGTGGGGACGGCAAACAAACACTCGACCAGCTTCGTAAAAAATGCTCTGCTCTTGAAGAGGATAAGCAGCTTACAGCCATCGATAAGCGCAAAGCACGTGAAGCGGTAAGCCAAAAAAACCGTAATGTGATTACGCCACATAAACGTAACTACATTTTACCTATTTCGTATGTATCGCATCCGAACAATAGCTCGTTTGAAACATTCGACGAGCTAACTGGCGAAAAAAATGACGAGCCACTCGATAACTTAGAAGCCAAATATCAGCTTTCAATTAAGGTGCCTCTATTCAATGACTTTTCTGATGAAGACCAAGCTATATTTTTTGCCTTTACACTACAGTCATATTGGCAGCTTTATAACAAAGAAAGCTCATCACCATTTCGTGAGACCAACTACGAGCCAGAAATTTTTTGGGTTAACTATTTAGATCCAGAACACGTTCCTTGGGGCGATGAAATGGCTGTTGTTTTGGGTATTTCGCATCAGTCTAACGGTAATAGCCAGCCAAATTCGCGTTCATGGAACCGTATTTACGCTAACTTTATTTGGGAAAAAAATGGCTTTGTGTTTAACTTTAAGCCTTGGTATCGTATTTCAGAAAGCGAGAAAGAAACACCTTTAGACCCAAGAGGCGACGACAACCCTGACATTTACAAATACATGGGTTACTTTGAGTTTAGCGGTGCGTATCGCCTTAATGAACATGAATTTAGCTTTATGACCCGTAACAACTTAAATTCAGACAATCGCGGTGCATTACAGCTCGATTGGTCATTTCCGCTTTGGGGCCGAGTGCGTGGTTATGCACAGTACTTTAATGGCTATGGCGAAAGCTTAATTGATTATAACGCTGATATAGAAAGAATTGGCGTAGGTATACTACTTACCGATTTACTTTAATTAATTAGCGATTAAATTAAACAAATTAAAAAGCCAAGCATCGCTTGGCTTTTTTCGTGCTTTAATTTAACTATAAAGTGCTAACAGCTTATTTTTTTACTACAAACTGCCCTTCAAATTCAGCCACTACCTTATCACCATCATAAATAATAACAGGTACTAAATAGCTGGCTTTACCTTCAGTTTCTAACTCGCTGAGCTTACCCTTACAGCTTTGTATATCAACACAGCCGCGTGGATCACTGCTAAGCGGTTTTAAATATTTAATATTGGCATCGGCTAATACAATATTTCCTTCAAGCCCTGCTTCTTTTAGTGCTAAGTAGGTTGCGCCCCACCCCGTAAGGGTTGCTAAGCTATAAATAGAACCAGCAAACATAGTGTTATGCAGGTTTAAATTAGCATCTAAATCTGCGCTAGTCGTAAATTGCCAGTCGGTATAGCTCTCTACTTTAATGCCCATTGCATCACTAATTGGAATTGACTCACGCCAGGTATTTTGCAGCACTTGAGTCCAGTTAGGGTGGCGAAACCAGCCAGGCTCTGATGGCTTTTGTTTTACCATTTTATAGTGCTGTACATCGCCGTACGCCAAATGCGCTTTTTCTTGCGTTTCATAACCATGGCGCTTATAAAATTCGAGTGCGCGCTCGCGTGCAAATAACACCAACTCTGCAGCGTCTTGTGACCATGCTATTTTTTCTAGGTCATGTAATAAACGACTACCAATATGCTGATTACGACTTTCTTCAGCTACAGCCATATAGCGAACTTGAGCTTGTTGCTGGTTATTAAAGTGCAGCCGCGCCACCCCTAATACTTTACCCGCTTTATTTTTAATAAAGCGATGCTCGGCATCTTGTTCTAAATCATCCTGTTCAGAACCACGTGGCTCACCCCAAGGGGCACGTAAAATTTCCCAACGTAATTGATAATAGGCTTGCCAATCTTCACTACTTTGCGGTGTACTTACCTGAAACATACATACTCCTGCTGTTAAGCCGTAAATAAAATACAGCGTCACTTAATTATGGCAAATACCATACTCCATCTAAAAAAAACTGCCAATACGACTTTGGTGATGGCAAATACAAAGTGTAAAAAATTAATGACAAAAGCCATTGCGCTTTGCTTCGGCTAGTTTATGCTGGGTAACATGAGCGAATACATAAACCCTGTAAATGGCCTAATTAATAGCTATTTTATTGAAAATAGCCACAGTATTGGCCAGTTACTTTATTGGCATAAATATGGGGGCGATCACATTCAAGTACGCCAACATCAGCAACTGCGTTGGCTGCTAATAAATGACACTCTGCAATCTGTGGTAACGCAGCAGCAACCAAGCAATTTATTACTTCCACACTTACAGTGCTTAGCACAGCATTGGCACACTTTAAGCGCCCCTAAAAAAGTACTCGAGCTGGGGCTTGGCGGCGGCGCAATTCGTAATTATTTGCTGCACCAATATCCACACGCAAAAATCACCTCAGCTGAAATAAATGCAGATATAATTAGTTGTTATAAAAAGTTTTTTACTACGCAGCAAGTGCCTAGTAATAATACACAGCGGTTACTTTGTGAGGATGCTCAGCAAGTACTGGGGCGCGCCCGCAACATAGATTGGATTATTTTAGATTTATTTAGCCAAATAGACGCGCCACGATTTTTATTCGCCCCCGCTTTTTATCAAAAAATACACGCAGCCCTTAACAACAACGGCACGCTATTTATTAATTTTTTATCGCAACATGAGTCGCAATTAAAACAGTTACAGCAAGTATTACTTAATGTATTTGGTTATAAAGTTAGCCCGCAAAAGGTAGCAGGCTATATAAATCATATTGTGGTGATCACTAAACAGCTAAATTAAAGGTCACTGGCCCATCGTTACACAAGCTCACTTGCATATCGGCACCAAACTCACCGGTAGCAACCGTTAAATTAAGCGCCTTGGCTTGCGCTACAAAGTACTCGTATAACTCATTAGCTTGGCTTGGGGTTGCCGCCGATGAAAAACTAGGTCGCATGCCCTTTTTAGTATTTGCCGCCAAAGTAAACTGCGATACCACTAATAGCTCACCAGCAATATCTTTTAGACTTAAGTTCATTTTGTCGTTTTCGTCAGTAAAAATGCGGTAATTACTAATCTTATGCAGCAACTTATCGGCCGCTTGCTCGTCATCTTGTTTTTCAACACCCAACAACACTAAAATTCCTTGACCAATTTCGCCAACTACTTGGTTATTAATTTCTACTTTGGCATGTTTTACACGTTGTATTAAACCTTGCATTTTACAGCGTATCCTTTGTGTTTTCTTGCTCGTCTAGCTCTATTTCGGGCGTGTCTTCTACATTTTCAGGGCTAATACACGCCGTAAGCTCAGCGCCCAGCAACACCACTATCCACGACAAATATATCCACACAAACAAAATAGGAATGGTAGCAACTGCACCATAAATAACTTCATAAGATGGAAAGTGGCTAATATAAAGCGCAAAACCTTTTTTAGTTAACTCAAACAACATGGCAGCAAATAGTGCCCCAGGTATCGCCGCTTTAAACGACACTCGAGTGTTGGGCACCAAGGTGTAGAGCATAATAAAACCCACCATAGAAATGCCGTACGGTAATAACTTTAATAAAAAGCCACTAAACCCCGGAATCCCCTGATCAGCAAACGACACCAACGATACAATATACGAAGTAACTGCAATGCTGCCGCCTAAAAATACGGGCCCTAAACTAAGTACCATCCAATAAACGGCAAACGAAATCATCATTGGACGCTTTTTCTTAATTCGCCAAATACGGTTAAGCGTGGCATCAACATTACGAATAAGTAACAAGGCAATAGCAGCTAAAAAGCCAATGCCCACTGCGGTCATTTGATTTGCATTGCCCGCAAACGAGCTAATATGCTCTTTAATAACATCTGACGAAGTAGGCACAAAGTTAGTAAATAAAAAGCTTTCAATTGCTAATCGAGTTGATTCAAACCCCGGAAAAGCCGAAAATATCGCCACACCTACGGCAATTAATGGCACCAAAGACAGCAAAGTTACATAAGCTAAATAGCCCGCGTTAACGGTTATTTGGTCATCAATACAGCGGTTAATATATTGCATCCACCAGCCGGGTTGCTGCCGTAAAAAAGATCCAACTTGCTGTTTATAATAAGAGAGCTTATCGTTCATAACATTGACTTGTGCTAATATAATTTTGACCATAATAACAATCAGCACCATAATTTACAGCATTAACACACGTAAATAGGAAACCAAATGAAAAAACAAACATTACTGAGTGTTACCGTACTTGCACTTGCACTAACATTATCGGGTTGCCAGTCGGCTTATTACTCGGCCATGGAAAAGGTAGGCGTACACAAACGCGATATTCTTATTGACCGCGTAGAAGAAACCAAAGACTCGCAACAAGAGTCTCAAGAAGAGTTTAAGTCAGCGCTTGAGCGCTTAACTACACTTATTGATTTTAATGGTGGCGAACTGCAAGACACTTACAATCAGTTAAACGATGACTATGAGTCGAGCTTAAATGCCGCTAACGAAGTGTCAACTAACATCAATAAAGTAGAAGACGTAGCAGAAGCCTTATTTGATGAGTGGAGCGATGAGCTTGAGCAATATAAAAGCGCATCACTTAAACGTGAAAGCAGTAAAAAGCTAGCCGCGACTAAGCGTCAATTTGATCAGCTATTACGCTCAATGCGCAGCGCAGAGAGCAAAATGGAGCCGGTATTAACATCGCTTCATGATAACGTTTTATACTTAAAGCATAACTTAAACGCACAAGCGGTATCGGCTATTAAAGGCGAGTTCACTAACCTTAAACGCGATATACAATTGCTTATGAACGACATGAACAAATCGATTGCCGACTCAAATAAATTTATTGAACAAATGAATAGTGCCGGTTAATTAGCTGATATTATATTTAAATTTGCCTGCATTATTGCAGGCTTTTTTATGGCTGCATGGCTGCTTTAGCACTATTTAAAACGGATTTAATTATGAAACACATTACCCTTATAATCTTTATAAGCTGTTTTTTATCAGCGTGTAGTACACCTAACCAGGTGCAAAAAATAGCTGATAAAAACTCAGTTATTGCTGTTAACAACCAAACAGGTCGTTACCATAATTTATATCAAGGCAAAAAGGTTTACCCAACCACCTGCGAGCAAAACTGCTACCCGCCACATCCGAACTTGATTTGCGAAACACCCAGCAGCAACTGCCAGTATCAAGGTAAGCAAATTAAGCCGCCGCTCAATACCGGTTATACGGTTCGTTGGTTAGGGCATGCCAGCTTTGTGGTCAGCACACGTAATGGGCAAAATGTATTATTTGATCCGGTTAGTGAGCAGTTTGATTCACCGGTTGATTTAGGCTTTAAGCTTGCAGGTGGGTTTTATCGCAAACCCGGAGCATGGCCAAATAAGCAAACACTTGAAAACATTAACGCCGTTATGTATTCGCATATTCATTATGATCACTTTAATAAAGCAGATATTAAAAAACTGGGTAATCAACCACGTTATTTAGCCCCGCTAGGCATGGCAGATAACTTCCCAACGGGTGGCTTTAATATTACTGAAATGGCGTGGTATGCAAAAACCAGCATTGAGGACTTAACCATACACGCAGTGCCTGCACATCACTTTAGTAATCGGGTGCTTATTCCCTATATTTACGAAGATGATAATAAAGATTCTTGGAATGGCTGGCTGCTTGAACAAAATGGCAGCACCTTATTTTTTGCCGGCGATACTGGCTATTCAAAACACTTTAAAGACATACAACAAAAATACGGTGATATAGACCTATGCCTAATGCCAATTGCCTCTTATTACCATAAAACCAACGCTAAAGGGTATCGATACGTTCATACTACGCCAGAGGATGCCCTCAATGCGGCCACAGAGCTTAATTGCAAAGTAATGATACCATGGGGATATGGCAACTCAAGTTGGCAAATGGGCGATCACAGCAGCCACTCAGCGCTATCGCGCTTACTGCATATGTATAAACAAATGAATGCACCAGTACCGCTGTATATTTTAAATGAAGGCGAAACAATTAAACTTTAACTAATGCACGTAGGTTGGGTTGAGCGCAGCGAAACCCAACGAAAAATACCCTACCAACAAACACTAGTACTTAGCCTTATCGGCTGTTTTAAGCTCACTCTGCGTACAAAAGATCTTTAAGTGAATTATTCACAAAGAGGTTAAGAGGCGCTGCGCTTTTAGAGGAAAAAACTCAATGCAGTGCACAAGTGCACAGCGCACCAATTATCGCGGTGGTTGTAATTTCTTTAATCTACCCTCTTTAACCTTTTATTTAGCTAACCCACAAACACAAAAAAGCCGCTGTATTTTGCAATACAGCGGCTTTTAAAATCATTATTCTAAATTAATAGATTATGACTTAGGCGCACGACCCGCACGTTTACGTTCGTTTTCTGTAAGATGACGCTTACGAATACGAATGTTTAGTGGCGTTACTTCAACTAACTCATCTTCATCAATAAACTCAAGCGCTTGCTCAAGTGAATAGTTTAAAGGTGGAGAAAGCGTTTGTGCTTCATCTGTACCAGATGCACGTACGTTAGTTAACTGCTTACCTTTAAGGGCGTTAACTGTAAGGTCGTTATCACGGTTATGAATACCGATAACCATACCTTCGTAAACTTCAACACCGTGACCGATGAATAAACGGCCGCGCTCTTGTAAGTTAAACAATGCGTTAGTCAGTGCTTTACCTGTAGCATTTGCAATGATTACGCCGTTTTTACGAACACCGATTGAACCGCCTTTATGAGGACCGTAATGATCGAACGTATGGTACATAAGACCAGAACCCGAAGTAATTGTCATGAAATCAGTTTGGAAACCAATTAAGCCACGGCTTGGGATAATAAAGTCTAAACGCATACGGCCTTTGCCATCTGGAGACATGTTAGTAAGCTCACCTTTACGTAGGCCAACTTGCTCCATTACAGAACCCTGATGCTCTTCTTGACAGTCAATTGTTACTGTTTCAAACGGTTCTTCTAATACACCGTCAACAGTACGCAAAATTACCTCTGGACGAGATACAGCAAGCTCGTAACCTTCACGACGCATATTTTCGATTAAGATACCTAGGTGTAATTCACCACGGCCAGAAACACGGAAGCTATCTGGGCTAGCAGTATCTTCAACGCGAAGTGCTACGTTGTGTACTAGCTCTTTGTCTAAACGCTCACGAATATTACGTGACGTTACAAACTTACCTTCTTTACCACAAAACGGTGAGTTATTTACAGAGAATGTCATTGTTACTGTTGGCTCATCAACACTTAGTGGTGGTAATGCTTCAACGTTAGTAGGACAACAAACAGTATCTGAAATCTTAAGCTCGCCAATACCGGTTACAGTAACAATGTTACCTGCATAACCACGGTCTGTTTCAATACGCTCAAGGCCTAAGTAGCTTTGTACTGTACCAATTTTACCGTTACGTTTAGTACCATCAGCACTAATAATAGTTACTTGTTGGTTTGGAGCAACAGAACCACGCTTGATACGACCAACACCAATTACACCCACGTATGAGTTGTAATCAAGTTGAGAAATCTGCATTTGGAAGTCACCTTCAGGATCTGCATCTGGTGGTGATACTTCGTCAACGATCATTTGGAACATGGCATCCATGTTATCAGATGGCTCGTCTAAATCTAATGTTGCCCAGCCGTTGATTGCTGATGCATAGATTACTTTAAAATCTAACTGCTCGTCAGTGGCGCCTAAGTTATCGAATAAATCAAAGATTTGATCCATAACCCAATCAGGACGTGCACTTGGCTTGTCGATTTTGTTAATTACTACGATTGGCTTTAAACCTTGCGCAAATGCCTTTTGCGTAACAAAACGCGTTTGTGGCATTGGGCCTTCTTGAGCGTCAACAATTAGTAATACTGAGTCAGCCATTGAAAGTACGCGTTCCACTTCACCACCGAAATCGGCGTGTCCTGGAGTATCTACGATATTAATGTGGTAGCCGTTCCATGAAATAGCGGTGTTTTTCGCTAAAATGGTAATACCACGTTCTCTTTCTATATCGTTTGAATCCATCACGCGCTCTTCATTACCGCCGCGTGTTTCTAATGTGCCTGAAAACTCAAGCAGTTTGTCAACCAGTGTAGTTTTACCGTGGTCAACGTGGGCGATAATTGCTATATTTCTTATCTTTTCGATACTCATTAATATTCACTCAGAGAAATTGAATCTCATTGATCCTGCAGGGGCTTACGCACTCACCTGCGTTTTCACGAGATGTCCCAGCATAGGATTTAAAAGGGCGCATATTATCCCTTATAAATGGAATGGATGAAAGTTTATCCAAAATAAATTTGCAAACTTTCTGGTTTTTTTATTTAACCTACTGTTTTAAATTAACTAATTATAAAAATAAAATTTTTAATATTTTTATAAAAACCTCCACTTTAATGACTTTATTGCTATTTTGGTCAGTCTTTTGTATTTACTTTATGTTAGTCTATCACGATTAAATAGCGAGCAACTTTTTACTCTGTAACTGTTGCACTATATTGAAGCATTTACGCACCATAATGGTGCGCATTAGAAACAGCCGTTATTACTTTTGTATTTTTTATGTTTATAAACATTAAGTTACAATAGTGGCACAAAATCAGCTTATAAAACACAAAGCATTTAAGCAGCAATAACAAAACCTTATAGTTGGAGGACACATGTCGCAATCGGTTTTAGATTTTATTAAAGAAAATGACGTTAAGTTCATTGATTTACGCTTTACTGATACCAAAGGTAAAGAGCAGCATATTTCAATTCCTCATCACCAAATTGATGAAGACTTTTTTGAAGATGGTAAAATGTTCGATGGTTCTTCAATTGCTGGCTGGAAAGGCATAAACGAATCAGACATGGTGCTAATGCCTGTTGCTGAATCAGCTAAGCTTGACCCATTCACTGAAGAAGCCACATTAATTATACGTTGTGACGTAGTAGAGCCTTCTACATTACAAGGTTACGAGCGCGATCCTCGCTCTGTAGCAAAGCGTGCTGAAGAATATATGCGCTCTACGGGTATTGCTGATACGGTTTTATTTGGCCCAGAGCCAGAGTTCTTCGTATTTGATGACGTAAAATATAAAACAGACATGTCTGGCTCTATGTACAAAATCGATTCTAAGCAAGCTGCTTGGAACTCAGATAAAGAATACGCAGACGGCAATACAGGTCATCGCCCTGGCGTTAAAGGCGGTTACTTCCCAGTTGCTCCTGTTGATGACTTTCAAGATTGGCGCTCTGCTACTTGTCTAGTATTAGAAGAAATGGGACAAGTTGTTGAAGCACATCATCACGAAGTAGCAACTGCAGGACAAAACGAAATTGCTACGCGCTTTAATACTATGGTGATTAAAGCCGATGAAATTCAAGAAATGAAATATGTTATTCATAACATGGCTCATTTATACGGCAAAACAGCCACTTTTATGCCTAAACCTATTGTTGGCGATAACGGTTCTGGTATGCATTGTCATCAGTCGTTAGCTAAAGACGGTGTTAACTTATTTGCAGGTGATAAGTACGGCGGTCTTTCTGAAGATGCGCTTTATTACATTGGCGGTATTATTAAACATGCTAAAGCAATTAATGCGTTTGCTAATGCCTCTACTAACTCGTACAAACGTTTAGTACCAGGTTACGAAGCACCAGTAATGCTTGCATACTCTGCACGTAACCGTTCTGCATCGATTCGTATTCCGGTAGTACCATCAGCTAAAGGTCGTCGTATTGAAGTACGCTTCCCTGATGCAACGGCTAACCCGTATCTTGCTTTTGCTGCCATGCTTATGGCTGGCCTTGATGGAATTAAAAATAAAATCCATCCTGGTGATGCAATGGATAAAGATTTATACGACCTACCTGCAGAAGAAGCAGCAGAAATTCCAACCGTTGCCTCTTCATTAGAAGAAGCACTGGCATCTCTTGATGCTGACCGTGAGTTTTTAAATCAAGGTGACGTGTTCTCTAATGATTTAATTGATGCTTACATTAAACTTAAGAGTCAAGAAGTTGAAAAACTTAACATGACAACGCACCCAATTGAGTTTGAAATGTATTACAGCTGTTAATTTTAGTTAACAGTTATAAAATATACCTTTAAGCCCGCTTTGCGGGCTTTTTTAATGGTAAATTAGTACTTTCTCCACTAAAGTAAAGTTAATGTTAAAAATGCAGGGTTGCAGAGTGAGTAGCAAGATTTTATTACTACTAATTACTTCATTATTAAGTGTTTGTAGTTACGCTGGTGAAAAAAAAATTTACGCATGGAAAGATAAAAATGGCGTACTGGTGTTTTCAGATACCCCCCATATTGGCGCCAAAGAGATAAAACTCACCAGCCAAGATTTAACCATGCCTGCAACAAATACAGATATATTAAATAATCAAACTAAAGCGCAGCCGGTTGCATTTAGTATTGGTATTGCATCGCCTGAGCATCAGCAAACTATTCGTGAAAACACCGGCTCTGTGTATGTATCTACTCGCATTACCCCCCGCTTTGAAAACGACTTTACAATACAGCTATTTCTTGATGGTAAAGCCTATGGCGCAGCAAGTGATACCTCAACCTTTGCTTTAAGAGATGTAGAGCGTGGTGAGCACACTCTGCAAGTTAAGCTGTACAACAAACAAAACCAAGTCATTGCGACAAGCCCATTGAGTGTATTTTTTATGCATAGAAAAGGCTTAAGCTTAGGTAATTAACTCCCACCTAATTCACATTAAAAATAGCAATTGCAGTGCAATTTCATTAAATTACTTGCCTGAAAACACAGGCGCACTAAAATGGTGCAACAATGCTTAATAACACACACTTTAGCCCTGAGCTACTCAATGCCATATGGCAAAATCAAACCACCGCCGTGATGCTTTTAAACGAAAGCTTTACGCTTATTTATGCCAATACCAGTACCAGTGAACTACTTGGTTTAGGCACTAAGCGTTTATTAGGGCAGTCTTTTGATGATTTATTTAACTACCATTCAATCGATTTAAAACGCATAGCGCAATACTCTTTAATTGATGGCGTAGATTGCCACCAGCATAGGGCTGACGTGGTATTTGTTGATTCTCGCCATGCTAAATTAGCAGTCAGTTCAAAACAGATAAAATACCAAGGTGCACTTTATATTTTATTAGAATGTCGGCAAACCGATGATGAAATTAAATTCGATCAAGCATCAAATCAAATGCACCAATACCAAGCCGCACGTAATTTAATTCGAGGTTTAGCGCACGAAATTAAAAACCCTTTAGGGGGAATTCGCGGAGCGGCGCAGTTATTGCAATACGAGGTAGACCAGCAAGAAAGAAATGAATGTGCCGAGCTTATTATTGAGCAAGCCGACCGATTGCGTGAATTAGTAGATAGACTGCTTGGGCCTAACCAATTACCGCAAAAGTCTTATGGCAATATACATCAAACCTTAGAGTCGGTGATCAAATTAAGTACCCTAGATAATAGTGACAATATTCGCTTGGTAAAAGATTACGATCCGAGTATTCCCGATGTTTATATTGACCAAAGTAAAGTGCAGCAAGTGGTGCTTAATATTGTGCGTAATGCCCAGCAGGCATTAGTTAATGGTGGGGAAATAAAAATTAAAACCCGAATTAACTATCAGCACCGCCGGCCCGGTAAGGCACCCAAAAAAGCCTTGTTAATTCAAGTGCTCGATAATGGCCCAGGGATTGATATTAGTGTACGCGATACTTTGTTTTATCCTATGATCACTAATAAAGATGGCGGCTCTGGATTGGGGCTTTCTATAGCGCAAACATTAATTGATCAACACAATGGTTATATTGAGTGCGATAGCTGGCCTGGTCACACCGAATTTAATATTTATCTGCCTTTTGCAGATTAACGCCTTGGAGTATGCATGAAAACAGTTTGGCTTGTAGATGACGATGCCTCAATTCGTTTTGTATTAGAAAAAGCGCTTACTCGCGCAGGTTTTACAGTACAAAGCTTTGCTGAAGCACAAAGTGTGCTTAATGCATTAAAATTTAGCCAACCTAGTGTGCTGATCTCCGATGTAAGAATGCCCGGTATGGACGGCATGGCACTGCTAGAGCTAATAGCAGAGCAAGTGCCCGGCTTACCGGTTATTATTATTACCGCGCATTCAGATCTCGATTCCGCCGTAAATGCCTTTCAAAAAGGGGCTTTTGAATATTTAGCCAAACCTTTTGATTTAAACGAGGCGATTGCCCTAGTTGAAAGCGCCTATAGAGCTAATTCTACAAAAAAAGTTAAACGTAAACTCACGCCCCCTAAAAGCGCACATATAATTGGCGAAGCACCTGCCATGCAAGAAGTGTTTAGGGCCATAGGTAAGCTTGCAGCCTCAAGCATGAGTGTACTTATTAATGGTGAGTCAGGAACGGGGAAAGAGCTTGTTGCCAGCGCCCTGCACAACCATAGTCCACGTAAAGAAAACCAATTTATTGCGCTAAATATGGCCGCAATCCCTAAAGAGCTGGTTGAGTCAGAATTATTCGGCCATGAAAAAGGGGCTTTTACTGGTGCAGATAGCGTGCGAAAAGGCCGTTTTGAACAAGCCAATGGCGGCACCCTATTTTTAGATGAAATTGGCGATATGCCTCTCGACGTACAAACTCGACTACTGCGGGTATTATCTGATGGTGAGTTTTACCGTGTTGGCGGGCATAAAAGCATAAAAGTAGATGTGCGTATTATTGCTGCAACCCATCAAAACCTTGAAGAGCTCGTAAAACAAGGCAAGTTTAGGGATGACTTATTTCATCGCTTAAATGTAGTGCGCCTGCGCTTACCAGCCCTTCGAGAGCGTACCGAAGACATTGAGCGTCTAGCACTGCACTTTTTACATAAAAGCGCTAAAGATCTACAAGTAGAAAGTAAAATTCTTAGCCTTAAAGCAATTGAGCAGCTACGCTTGTTCAGTTGGCCCGGTAACGTACGTCAATTAGAAAACACCTGCCGTTGGCTTACGGTTATGGCTCCTGGCGAGCTTGTTAGCGAGCAAGACTTGCCACCTGAAATTATTAATGCATCACTAACTCAAGAAGAAGGCGATTGGTTAGATGCCTTCCAGTTATGGCTTAATCAGGAACTTAAACAAGGTAAGGAAAATATTTGGCCTAATATTCAAGCGCAACTAGAAACCCGCTTAATAAAAACAGCACTCGCCAATTGCGCAGGCCACAAACAAGAAGCCGCTATAAAAATAGGCTGGGGACGCAATACATTGACCCGTAAATTAAAAGAGCGCAACATTAATTAGTTTTGCGCGTAATAACTCTTAGGTAATTAATGAAGTTAATAGAGAACATTCCGCTATTTAAACAGATGGAAATTATCAACCGTTTAGGATTTTTTAAAGAATTTAGCCTTAACGAGCGCCAAATACTTTTAGAGTCGTTTGGTTTATTATATTTAGTGCGCGAAAATTCATTTTTATTTAAACAGCACGACAACGATAAGCGCTTATTTATAGTACTTAGCGGTGCATTAATAGTGTTTAAGCACAACCATTTATTAGAGCTCGGTACTATACGTCCTGGGGAGTTTATTGGTGAAGGCGCTTTTATTAATAACCGCGCACGCAGCATTAGCGCACGTGCTAAAACGGATGCAATTGTGCTTGCTATTACCTCTGATGCCCTTACTCGCTTACCCAATGTAATACGCGAAAAAATTAAAGATAGAATAATTGAAGGTATGAGCTTACGTATTGCCAAGTTGAGCGAACACATAGAAAACCATGGTTAGATTTGTATACGCACTTTGATGCAAAAATAGTGACTTCACTTTATACTAGCGTTAATGCGTTACCCCACCGAGAGCAAACATGAACGAAGAATATATAGAAATTGAATTAGAAGAAGAGCCGATTGAGCTGTGTAAATTATTAAAAGTACTAAATTTAGTAGAAGGCGGCGGCCAAGCAAAAAACTTAATTGCTGAAGGTTATGTGGGTGTTAACCATGAAATTTGTACAATTAAACGGAAAAAACTATACAGTGGCGACATACTAGAATTTGATGGTGAGCTTTTTCAACTTGCATTAACCGAAGATGCAACACCGGTAGAGCGACCTGCCGAGCCGCCGCAATCTGAGCCAAGCCAAGCAGTACCGCAGCCAGCGAGTCAGCCTGCAAAAAATAAACGTAAGCGTACTAAAAAACCTAAAGTAGATGAAAAAACCGGTCGTCGCCCTATTTCATTCGGTTAAATTATAGTCTTTTTTTGATTTTTTATTTATAAAACCAGCCAGCTTGTATAGTTGGCTTTTTTGATCTTTAATTACCTCACTAACTATAAAAAAAGTAAGGTAATTAAATGCTTGCACACCCCCCTCCTAAGTGGTTAAAACCACTCGCATGGGTAGCGCTTATATGGAACTTATGCGGCGTTATTGCCTTCGCACTACAAATGCTGATGACACCTGAAGTAATTAGCAAAATGCCTATAGATCAGCAAGCTGCATATTCTAACATTCCCGTTTGGTCAACCATTGCATTTGCTATTGCAGTCTTTGGCGGCACGCTTGGCAGTGCTTTATTGCTCGCTAAAAAGTCATTTGCACTGCCCGTATTTACCGTGTCGTTAATGGCTATTTTAATCCAACAGTATTACAATTTTATTGTTATTAACAGCGTTGAAATAATGGGATCTAGTGCGGTATTTATGCCACTGTTTGTGGTAGTAATTGCCATATTGCTACTTTGCGTTAGCTTTAAAGGCAAACAGCAAGGCTGGTTGTATGCAAATTAAAAATATCTTTTGGGTAAGTCTAGCTGGCTCCCTTGAATTAAAAACTTTCAGCATCATCTCTATTGTAATGGCTGTTTAAAAATCACGCTTTAAACACTGTTTTTTATCTTGGTATACACTTTGCAATTCACAAACTATAAAAGGTCACTCTACACAACACTTATCTAATAACAAAAGGGGCAAATAATGAATAATAGTTTCAAAACCCAGCAGCAACTTACCGTTAATGGTGAGCAGTTTCATATTCACTCTCTTAAAGGCCTTGGCGACAAAGCCAAACGCTTACCTTTTTCTTTAAAAATACTACTCGAAAACCTACTTCGTAACGAAGACGGCGAAAACATTAAAGAACAAGACATTCAAGCCCTATTAGATTGGGACCCTCAAGCTAAGCCCTCTGCTGAAGTAGCGTTTACGCCTGCCCGTGTTGTGATGCAAGACTTTACCGGTGTACCTGCCATTGTCGATTTAGCGGCAATGCGCGATGCGATGGAAAAACTAGGCGGCGATCCTGCAAAAATTAACCCGCTTTCTCCTGCTGAACTTGTTATTGACCACTCTGTGCAAGTAGATGGCTATGGTAACGAGGGTGCGTTTGACTTAAACGCCAAGCTTGAATATGACCGTAATAAAGAGCGTTATGAATTTTTACGTTGGGGCCAAACTGCCTTCGATAACTTAAAAGTTGTCCCTCCAGCAACCGGTATTGTGCACCAAGTAAATTTAGAGTATTTAGCGCGCGTTGTTTTTAATGATGAACGTAATGGCCAAAAGTACGCGTACCCAGACACCTTAGTGGGTACCGATTCGCACACCACTATGATTAACGGCTTAGGCGTACTTGGTTGGGGCGTAGGCGGCATTGAAGCCGAAGCCGCCATGCTTGGCCAACCTATTAGTTTATTAATACCTCAGGTTGTAGGGGTTAAATTAAACGGCCGTTTACCAGAGGGCACCACAGCTACCGACTTAGTACTTACCGTTACCGAAATGCTACGTAACCATGGTGTAGTAGGTAAATTTGTAGAGTTTTATGGTGATGGCCTTGCCGACTTACCACTTGCCGATAGAGCAACAATTGCTAACATGGCGCCAGAATATGGTGCTACATGTGGTATTTTCCCGATTGATGACGAAACCATTAACTACCTGCGTTTAACCAACCGCGATGAAAAACAGCTTAAACTTATTGAAGATTATGCTAAGCATCAAGGTTTATGGCGCAACGATGGCGATGAAGCTAATTACACCGATAAACTTGAACTGATATTAGATGACGTAGTACCAAGCCTTGCTGGCCCTAAACGCCCACAGGATAGAATATCACTTGATAAAGCTGGCGAAGCAATTAGTCAGCATTTAAAAGAGTTTCAAGACGAGCGTTTAGCAAAAATTAGCAGCAGTGATACAGAGCAAGCACGTATCGAAAGCGAAGGCCCTGTAACTAATCCTGACGAATCAAGCAATGAAGCGCCGTTTATAGGCGCAGCAAAAGTAAACTTTAAGGGCCAAGAGTTCGAACTAAAAGATGGTGCCTGTGTTATTGCCGCAATCACTAGTTGTACAAACACCTCTAACCCCAGTGTTATTTTAGCGGCTGGCTTAGTTGCTAAAAAAGCCAAGCAATTAGGGATTAATGTAAAACCTTGGGTTAAAACATCACTTGCTCCTGGCTCTAAGGTCGTTACTGACTACTTAGAAAAAGCAGGGCTAATGGACGATTTAGAAAGCCTAGGCTTTAACTTAGTTGGCTATGGTTGTACAACGTGTATTGGTAACTCAGGCCCGCTGGCTCCTGAAATTTCAGATGCTATTCAAAAGCACAAACTGGTTGTGAGCTCAATTTTATCGGGTAACCGTAACTTTGAAGGGCGTATTCACCAAGATGTTAAAATGAACTTTTTAGCATCTCCTCCGCTTGTTGTAGCTTACGCCATTGCGGGCAGAACCGATATTGACGTATATAACGAACCACTGGCACAAGATGCTAACGGTAACGATATTTACCTTAAAAACATTTGGCCAAGTGTTAAAGAAGTAAGCGATTTAGTTAAGGAAACGGTAACCAGAGAAATGTTCGAAAAAAGTTATGCTAACGTATACGAAGGCGATAGCCGTTGGCAAAAAATTCAAATACCTGATGGTAAACTTTACGATTGGGATGATGCATCAACCTATATTAAAAAAGCACCCTTTTTTGATGGTATGAGTATTGAGCCTCCGGGTATTCCAACCATTACCGGCGCACGTTGTTTAGCAAAACTAGGTGACTCGGTTACTACGGATCATATTTCGCCAGCCGGTGCGATTAAAGCAGACTCACCAGCAGGGTTATATTTACAAGATAACAAAGTAGGGCAAGCGCAGTTTAACTCTTATGGTTCGCGTCGTGGTAACCACGAAGTAATGATGCGCGGTACATTTGCTAATATTAGACTTAAAAACCTCCTTGCACCTGGTACTGAAGGCGGTGTTACCCGCACGCAACCTGATGATGAGCTTGCCAGTATTTATGATGCCGCCATGGAATATCAAAAGAACGATACGCCATTGGTTATTTTAGCTGGTAAAGAATATGGTACCGGCTCATCTCGTGACTGGGCGGCTAAAGGCTCGCTACTGTTAGGTGTTAAAGCTGTAATAGCACAAAGCTATGAGCGTATTCATCGCTCTAACCTTATTGGTATGGGAGTTTTACCACTACAGTTTAAAGATGGCGAAAGTCATGAGTCGCTAGGTTTAACCGGCCAAGAGCAGTTTGATATTGAAGGCTTGTTTGATAAAACCAAGGAAGTTAGCGTTATTGCAACTAATAGTGAAGGTAAAAAAGTAAGCTTTAGTGCCGATGTACGTATTGATACGCCAAAAGAGTGGGATTACTACAAACACGGTGGCATTTTACAGTATGTACTTCGTAATATGCTCGATTAACTAATAGCAACTTAAACTTACGCCTAAAATTTAATCATAGCCTAACAATTTTGTTAGGCTTTTTTATGCGCGTCAGTTGCGATAAATCAAGGTAATGCTTTAAAAACACCCTACACTAGTAAGACTATTAGTGAGGGCGCTATGTCACAAATCATAATTATTAGGCTACTTAAAATATCAATTGTACTTGGGTTATGCCTAATTGTGACTGGTCATGCGTTAATTGTATCAAGCTACTTTACTCGCCAGCATGGTATTAACGGCATAATTATAGCGGCAGCCTGCATTGCTATTGGCGTATTATTATCGTTACCCACTAAAATTTATTTAACTATTTTACTTATGGAAGCAGAAAAGCGTTATTTAAAAGCGCATAGCCATAAACACAAATAATGAATAATGAATAATTAAAAACCGTTTAAATCATTTAATTGTTTAGTACGTTGCTCTAATTTTTGTTTTGCTTTTTCAGCGTCATCAAACACCTTTTTAATTGATACTGGATCATAAACTGTAGGTGTAGCTGAAGTGCTATTTACTGCTGAGGATTTGGAACTGCCCGATAAAATAGCCGTATCTTGGGCAACCACCACGTTAATATCTTTAGGGTCTAGTTTTACTTCAACACTTTTACCATTAGGGTGAGGCGTATCTGAAAAATGCCATTGGCCTTGCCGATCTTGCCACTTAAATATTTTACTGCGGGTTGTTGAGGGTGTGTTCGACACGCTACTAACGGCTTGCTCAAACGTATTGCTGGTAAACGAGATTATTTTATCTTTAATTTGCTGAGATTCGTTGATCACAACAGATGTACTAAGCCATGTTTCTCCGTTTGGCTTTTTTAAATAAAATAGAGAAATAACAGCAATAATCATTACTGACACTGCTAAATAGGTAAAGTATTTCATAGCCTTCCTGCTTAAAATTAATCCTTTATTCGGCCAAGTTTAATAAAAAGCAATCAATCAGGCAATCCTTTTGTGTAAGTAAAAAACGCAGCCAAGGCTGCGTTTTATTAAATATTGAGCGAGATAATCAATAATATTAAATACCATCACCATCAATGTGCAAACCACACTCTCGGTTTAAACCAAAAAAGCGAGTTTCCTCTTCGGTCATACCGGGCTCTAGCTTACGTGTAGTATGTATGTCTCCCATAGAGACATAGCCTTCTTCCCAAAGAGGATGGTACGGCAAGTTATGCTTAGTTAAATACTGATATACATCGCGGTTTGTCCACTCAATAATTGGGTAAACTTTTACTGTACCACGGCTAATTTCAATTACTTGCTTATCAGCACGGCTTGATGCTTGGTCGCGACGCAGGCCACTAAACCACGTACCAGCATTAATTTCTTTTAAGGCGCGAGTCATCGGCTCAACTTTATTAAGCTGATTGTACTGCTTAATTCCGGCCTCTCCTTGCTCCCATAACTTGCCAAATTTAGCTTCTTGCCAAGCAGGGCTAAGCTCTGATTTGTACACTTTTAAATTGAGTGATAAACGTGCCGTCATTTGCTCAATAAATTGATACGTTTGTGGAAACAAATAACCTGTATCTGTTAATACCACCGGAATATTTGGCTGTTGTAATGTTATTAAGTGCAACATTACGGCCGCTTGAATACCAAAACTCGATGATAAAAAATGTGTCTCAGGTAAGTTTTCAAGTGCCCATTGCACGCGCTGCTCGGCGCTCATGTTTTTCAGTATGCCATTGGCGTCTGCTAGCATGCTAGTTTGGCTTTGTTTATCTAACTGTAAAATGTTTTTAAATTCACTCATGGTAAATTCCAAACCTTAGCCAGTGTGTTGCACTGGCTTATTATTATGCGTGAAAATCGGTAACTGATACTTTAACTTCAGCAACAATGCCTTTGCGGATCACAAAATCACCAAAGCATTCACCGTCATTACGCTCATTAACCCATTGACCAATTAATTCATCAAAAGCAGCTAAATACACGTCTTCACCCACATTTTCTAAATATAATTTAGGAATACGTGTGCCTTCAAGGTTACCGCCTAGATACACATTATATTTACCCGGACCTTTCCCAACCAATCCCGCTTCGGCTAACATGGCACGCCCACAGCCATTGGGGCAACCCACAACGCGCATAATAATACTGTCATTCGGCACACCATGCTTGGCTAACAGTGCTTCTATTTTTTCAACCAAACTAGGTAAATAACGCTCAGCTTCAGCCATAGCTAATGGGCATGTTGGCAGTGCCACACACGCCATAGAATTTTTACGTTGTTCGGTGTCTTTATCGTCAATTAAACCATGGTTACGGGCAATTTCTTCAATCACGGCTTTTTGATTTGCAGCTACACCAGCAATAATTAAGTTTTGGTTTGCCGTCATGCGCATGTCACCTTGGTGAACTTCTGCTATTTTACGACAGCCTGTTTTTAGTGGTTTGTCTGGATAATCTAAAATACGCCCACTTTGAATAAATAATGTTAAGTGATGTTTGCCATCTATACCTTCAACCCAACCTATACGATCGCCTCGGTGAGTAAATTTATAAGGACGACTTGAAGCAAACTCAACACCCGCACGTTTCTCTACTTCCGCTTTAAATACATCAACGCCTACTCGATCTAATGTGTATTTTGTTTTAGCATTTTTGCGATTTGAACGATTACCCCAATCGCGCTGTACCGACACCACATGCTCGGCAATTTTTAACGTATGTTCTAGTGGAATAAAACCAAAGTCGTCTGCTTTACGTGGGTAGGTTGCTGTATCGCCATGTGTCATGGCAAGGCCACCACCGACAAGTACGTTAAAGCCAATTAATTTACCATTTTCGGCAATAGCTACAAAGTTTAAATCATTGGCGTGCACATCCACTTCATTATTCGGCGGAATTGTTACCGTTGTTTTAAACTTACGCGGTAAGTAATTAGAACCTAAAATTGGCTCTTCTGTGGTTTCTGCTTTTTCACCATTAAGCCAAATTTCGGCGTAAGCCTTGGTTTTTGGTAATAGGTGCTCTGAAATTTTTGCAGCCCACTCATACGCTTCTTGATGCAGCTCTGACTCAACCGGATTAGTAGTACACAACACATTTCGATTAACATCGCCTGCGGTAGCAATAGAGTCAATTCCAACGCTATCCAGTAATTGATGCATGCCTTTAATATTAGGCTTTAATACACCATGAAACTGAAACGTTTGACGCGTAGTTAAACGGATACTGCCATAGCTGGTTTTTTCTTCTGCAAATTTATCTATGGCTAACCATTGCTCAGGCTTAATAATACCGCCAGGCATACGCGCACGTAACATTACGTTGTGTAATGGTTCAAGCTTTTGCTTAGCGCGCTCACCACGAATATCGCGGTCATCTTGCTGGTACATACCGTGAAACCGAATTAACTGGAAGTTATCAGCGGTAAAACCACCGGTGATCTCATCTTTTAAATCTGTTGCTATAGTGCCACGTAAAAAATTACTTTCTCGTTTCATGCGCTCGTTATCAGAAAGCTTTACGTTTTTATCTTGTTCGCTCATGTTTAATCCTAAATTAGTGACAGTGACGGCTGCTTTAAATATTTAATTTTAGTAAACGTCTTTCTGATAGCGGTTTGCGCTGCGTAAATCTTTTAAATACTGCTGAGCATCTTCATCGCTCTTGCCGGTATTTTCTTTAATAATTTCGAGTAATGTTTGGTGCACATCTTTTGCCATATTGTTAGCGTCGCCACACACATAAAAATGTGCGCCAGCTTCAAGCCACTCAAAAATAGCTTTGCTGTTACTACGCAACTTGTCTTGCACATACACTTTTTCGGCTTGATCGCGGCTAAATGCAACATCTACTTTGCTTAGTAAACCCGACTTTAAGTAACCTTGAATTTCAACTTGGTATAAAAAGTCTTGAGTAAAATGTGGATTGCCAAAAAACAGCCAGTTTTTACCTGATGCGCCACGCGCATCACGCTCTTGTAAAAAGGCTCGAAACGGTGCTATTCCCGTACCAGGGCCAACCATAATGATTGGTGTTTCATCATTCGTTGGTAAACGAAAATTATCGTTATGCTCACTAAATACCTTAACTTTACAGCCTTCCTCAGCACGGCGCGCTAAATAGCCCGAACAACCGCCTAAATGCTCACGACCAAAGGCATCAAACTCAACTAATGCTACGGTTAAATGTACCTCGTCTTCAACCTCGCTTTGGCTAGAGGCAATTGAATATAAACGTGCTTGTAATTTACGCAGGCAATCGACGAGTGTTTGCGCGTCGAGCTTAGCGGGGTTTTGTGCAACTACATCAAATATTTGGCGCGGCTCAATGTATTGATGCATTGCCGCTTTATCTTCAACCAATTTTAATAGTTGTGGTGTGCCTGTCGCTATTGCATATTTTTCCACAAAGCCAGGGTACGACTGCGTTAATTCAAGTTTTTCAATCAGTGCATCGCGAATACTTAGCTGTTCATCTGCAACTTTTACTAAACTAGCTGCATCAATTTGCGTGTGTGTAAGCAACTCATCAACACGGGCTTCGTCATTTAAAAAATACACACCTAATGAATCACCTGGTATATAACTAATGTCTGAGCCTTCAAGCGAAATTTCTACGTGGCGGACATCTTTAGTTGAATCGCGACCTGTAATTTTTTGCACTAAACCTAGTTCTGCGGCAAACGGGTTTTGTTTAGTATATTGACTTGCCACAGTAGTTGACCCAGCAAACGGCATTGCAATAACTTGACCACCTGAACTACCTTGCTGTGCTTTTAAATCCGGTTCAAAGGCATCCAATGCGCCAGTGATCCAAGTTGTCGCTTCGTCTTCGTAATCTACATCTAAATCGGCGCGTTGATAAATTGTTTCTGCGCCGAGTGTATTTAACCGCTGCTCAAAGTCTTTTGCTGTTTGGCAAAAAAATTCATAGCTCGAATCCCCCAAGCCAATCACGGCTACCTTCACCCCATCTAACTTAGGCGCTTTTTTAGTGGTTAAAAATTCGTGTAAAGCCTCTGCATCTTCTGGTGGTTCACCTTCGCCGTAAGTTGCAACAACCACAGTTATAAACTTTTCTTTTTTTAGTGCAGTTGGTTTGTAATCGGCCATGCTCACTAGCTTTACGGCTAAACCGCGTGACTCTGCTTGTGCTTTTAACTTAGCAGCTACACCTTTTGCATTACCTGTTTGCGAGCCATATAAAATAGTTAATGCAACTGCCTCACCAGCACTTGGAGCTGCTCCCACAGCACCGCCTAAAGCCGCCGTATTAGCATTTGCAGCAAGATAACCACTAACCCATGCTTGTTGAATTGGATTAAGCTCAGCCACTAAACCTTGCAGCTTTAGTACTTGCTCTTGCGATAGCGGACTTGCCGCAGCGTTTAGTTGACCTAGCAACATGAATCAATTCCCCGTAACCCTAAAAGTTAAACACAACGTACTGTTATACGTCGTTCAAAATGAGTTTTACCTCACCCAGAGACTATCTGTTGAGGTTTACTGAGCTTGTAGGATAGCGGGCAATGCAGAGTTAAAAAAAGAACAGAATCAACTTTGATATTCTATTTAGTTATTAACTTTAGTAAATATAGTTAAAAACAGATTAAGAAATGTATTTTCGAAGGATAAAAGGGGCTATTTGTGCCTGAGCTTTATTGAGTAGATAAATATTGTTGTTATGTATAAATACCACAATCATAAAAGAGCGCTAAATTAACTCTGAGTTGCTGATTGCTTGCAGCTCAAACTCGCAGCTTCGTAAAAACAAAAAGCCCCAGCAAATAAATGCCGGGGCTTTTTATAAAACAGACTTAATTAAAAATTAAGCTTGTTTTGGACGTTCAATAACTGCTACGAATGTCCAAGATTTACTCTTAGAAATTGGAGCACATTCACGGATAGTAACTACGTCACCAGCCTGAACTTCATTATTTTCGTCATGTACGTGTAGCTTAGTCGTGCGTCGAATGAATTTCCCATAAATTGGGTGCTTCACATAACGTGCGATAGCAATAGTGAAAGATTTTTCCATCTTGTCGCTAATTACACGGCCTTGAAGAGTACGAATTTTATCGCTCATTATTGACCTGCCTTCTGGTTAATAACTGTTTTTACACGCGCGATATCGCGGCGTACTGTTCTTAGCGTGTGTGTCTGAGCTAACTGACCAGTGCTTGCTTGCATGCGCATATTAAATTGCTCACGAAGAAGTCCTAGAAGTTCAGTATTAAGCTCTTCTACGCTTTTATCTTTTAGTTCGCTAGCTTTCATCACATTACCGTCCGAGTTACGAAAGTTGTTTTGAATGGCAATTTACGAGCAGCAAGGTCAAACGCTTCACGAGCAAGCTCTTCTGAAACACCTTCCATTTCGTAAAGTACTTTACCAGGCTGAATTTCAGCAACCCAATACTCAACAGAACCTTTACCTTTACCCATACGAACTTCAAGCGGTTTGTTCGTGATTGGCTTGTCTGGGAAAACACGGATCCAGATTTTACCTTGACGTTTCACGTGACGCGTCATGGCACGACGAGCTGCTTCGATTTGACGAGCAGTCATGCGGCCACGGCCAGTAGCTTTCAAACCGAAAGTACCGAAGCTTACTTTGTTACCGTTTTGCGCTAGACCACGGTTGCGACCTTTGTGCGTTTTACGGAATTTTGTACGTTTTGGCTGTAACATTACTCGCTACCTCTACTTAGCACTTTTTTTGGCTTTCTTTGGTGCGCGTTTAGCTGGCTTCTCTTGCTCTTGTACTAGTGGTAAACCACCAATAACTTCGCCTTTGAAGATCCAAACTTTAACACCAATGATACCATAAGTGGTTAAGGCCTCAGAAGTTGCGTAGTCGATATCAGCACGAAGAGTATGTAGAGGTACACGACCTTCACGATACCACTCTGTACGTGCGATTTCTGCGCCGCCAAGACGACCGCTAACTTCAACTTTAATCCCTTTAGAACCGATGCGCATTGCATTTTGTACCGAACGCTTCATAGCGCGACGGAACATAACACGACGCTCTAGTTGAGAGGCAATGCCGTCTGCTACTAGTTGTGCATCTAGTTCTGGTTTACGTACTTCAGAAATATTAATCTGAGCAGGTACACCAGCGATTTTAGTTACCGCTTGACGTAATTTTTCTACGTCTTCGCCTTTTTTACCGATAACAACACCCGGACGAGCCGTGTGGATTGTTACGCGGATTGATTTTGCTGGACGCTCAATAACGATTTTAGACACAGAAGCCGTTTTCAATTCCTTTGTAAGGAATGTACGTACTTTGTGATCGCCAAAAAGCTGTGCAGAGAAATCTTTTGAACTCGCGTACCAGGTAGAAACCCAAGGTTTAGATATACCTAGGCGAATACCAGTAGGATGAACTTTTTGTCCCATTACTTATATCTCCTAGCTATCTGAAACCATAACAGTGATATGGCTTGTACGCTTAAGGATGCGGTCTGCGCGTCCTTTAGCACGTGGCATAATACGTTTCATTGTAGGACCATCGTCCACAAAGATCGTTGTTATACGAAGCTCATCAATGTCAGCACCTTCGTTATGCTCTGCGTTAGCAATAGCAGACTCAAGTACTTTCTTTACTAATACAGCCGCTTTTTTCGGGCTGTACGCCAGGATTTCTAGTGCGCGATCAACCGGTAGTCCGCGGATCTGATCTGCAACTAGACGTGCTTTTTGCGCCGAACCAGAGGCGAATTTATGTTTAGCTAATGCTTGCATTTATCTTCCCCTCTTATCGTTTCTTCGCTTTCTTATCCGCAGCATGGCCACGGTAAGTGCGAGTTGGTGCAAATTCACCTAGTTTGTGACCGATCATTTCGTCTGTGATAAACACAGGAACGTGCTGACGACCATTATGGACAGCGATGGTCAATCCGATCATGTTAGGTATGATCATTGAACGACGGCTCCAAGTTTTAATTGGCTTCTTGTCTCCGCTTTCCAACGCTTTCTCTACCTTCTTCAGCAAGTGTAGGTCTATAAAAGGACCCTTCTTGAGAGAACGTGGCATGGCTATTCCTCAACTATTATTTAGTACGACGACGTACGATAAACTTATCAGTACGCTTGTTCTTACGTGTCTTAGCACCTTTAGTCGGCTTACCCCATGGAGACACAGGATGACGACCACCAGATGTACGACCTTCACCACCACCGTGTGGGTGATCTACCGGGTTCATGGCAACACCACGAACTGTCGGACGGATACCACGCCAGCGATTTGCACCTGCTTTACCAAGTGAACGAAGCATATGCTCAGCATTGCCTACTTCACCTAGAGTCGCACGACAATCAGCTTCAACTTTACGTACTTCGCCTGAACGAAGACGTAATGTTACATACTGACCATCACGAGCAAGGATTTGAACGTATGCACCAGCAGAACGTGCGATTTGAGCACCTTTACCTGGTTTTAATTCTACGTTGTGAACAGTCGAACCTACAGGCATATTACGCATTGGTAATGCATTACCAGGTTTGATTGGTGCATCAACACCAGACTGGATTGCATCGCCAGCTTTTAAGCCTTTTGGTGCGATAATGTAACGACGCTCACCGTCTGCATATAATACAAGAGCGATGTTTGCGCTACGATTTGGATCGTATTCTAAACGTTCAACAGTGGCTGGAATGCCATCTTTAGTACGTTTAAAATCGATTAAACGGTAATGTTGCTTATGACCACCACCGATATGACGAACCGTAATACGACCATTGTTATTACGACCACCTGATTTAGAGTTTTTCTCTAATAGTGGTGCGTACGGCTTACCCTTATGTAAATCAGAGTTAACCACTTTAACTAAGTGACGACGGCCCGCAGAAGTAGGCTTACACTTTTGAAGTGCCATAATTCTATCCCCTTATTACTCGGCGCCGCCGACAAAGTCTAGCTCGCTACCTTCTTTAAGAGTAACGTAAGCTTTTTTCCAGTCGTTACGACGACCGAAACGTGCGCCAGTACGTTTTGTTTTACCCTTAACGTTAAGTGTGCGAACACCCGTTACTTCTACTTCAAAAAGCTTCTCAACTGCTGCTTTAACTTCAGCTTTAGTTGAATCTTTTGCTACTTTAAAAACAATAGTATTGTTTTCTTCAGCAGCAATAGTGCTTTTTTCAGAGATATGTGGAGCAACGATCACTTTTAAAAGACGTTCTTCGCGAATCATGCTAGCGCCTCCTCAAGTTGCTTAACAGCAGCGGCTGTAATAAGTACCTTGTCGAAAGCAATTAAGCTTACAGGATCGATACCAGCTACATCACGCGTGTCAACCTTATAAAGGTTACGTGCCGATAAGAAAAGATTTTCATCTACTTCTTCAGTCACGATAAGAACATCTTTAAGCTCAAGTTCTTTAAGCTTAGCAACTAGTTCTTTAGTTTTTGGTGCTGCTAGAGCAAAACTTTCAACAACGATTAAACGCTCTTGACGAACTAATTCAGATAAGATGCTTTTAATCGCACCGCGGTACATTTTACGGTTTACTTTTTGGCTATGATCCTGTGGTTTAGCTGCAAAGCTAACGCCACCTGAACGCCAAATTGGGCTACGAATCGTACCAGCACGTGCTCGGCCAGTACCTTTTTGAGCCCATGGCTTTTTACCACCACCGCTTACTTCAGAACGTGTCTTCTGAGCACGAGTACCTTGACGAGCACCTGCTGCGTATGCAACAACTACTTGATGTACTAATGCTTCGTTAAACTCACGTCCAAAAGTAGCTTCAGAAACTTCAAGACCGCCAGAAGCGTCTTTAATTGCTAATTCCATCACTAAATCTCCAGGACTTATGCTTTAACAGCTGGTTTAACGATAACGTCACCGCCGATAGCGCCAGGTACTGCACCTTTAACTAAAAGCAAATTACGCTCAGCGTCAACGCGAACTAGTTCTAAGTTTTGAGTCGTTACACGCTCAGCACCCATATGACCGGCCATTTTCTTACCTTTAAACACCTTACCAGGTGATTGGTTTTGACCGATTGAACCAGGAGCACGGTGAGATAGAGAGTTACCATGTGTAGCGTCTTGCATGCTGAAATTCCAGCGCTTAACACCACCTTGGAAACCTTTACCTTTAGAAGTACCGGTTACGTCAACCTTGTTGATTTCGTTGAATAATTCAACAGTAAGCTCAGCGCCTACTTCAAAATCGCCTTCACCACCATTTAGGCGGAATTCCCACAGACCGCGACCCGCTTCAACACCAGCTTTAGCGAAATGACCCGCTGAAGCTTTGTTTACACGACTTGCTTTTTTAGTGCCTGCGGTTACTTGAAGCGCGTTATAACCGTCTGTTGCTTCAGATTTAATCTGAGCAATGCGGTTAGGTGTCGCTTCAATAACTGTCACAGGGATAGATACACCATCTTCAGTGAAGATTCGTGTCATACCCACTTTACGACCGACTAGACCTAATGCCATTTTCCTAAAACCTCTCTAATCTTCCGATTAACCCAGGCTGATTTGAACATCTACACCAGCAGCAAGATCTAAACGCATAAGAGCGTCAACAGTCTTGTCAGTTGGTTCAACGATGTCGATCAGACGTTTATGGGTGCGGATCTCGTACTGATCACGCGCGTCTTTATTAACGTGCGGTGATGTTAGTACAGTAAAACGTTCAAAGCGTGTAGGTAGTGGAATTGGTCCACGTACTTGTGCGCCAGTGCGTTTCGCAGTTTCCACGATTTCCGCCGTTGATTGGTCAATCAAACGGTGGTCAAAAGCTTTTAGGCGAATACGAATGCGTTGATTTGACATTCTTAACCTCAATATAAAGAGCATTTAAAAGAGCATAAAAAAACGACCGAAACAATCTTAAATATTAAGATGTCGGTTGTTAGATTATATCTACGTTGAGTTCCAAATCGGAACTCCTGTTTATTAGCTAGAAATCCTAGCTTAATTTATCCTTCCAAGTTCCCTTGGGAATTTTGAAAGCCTGCGTATTATAATTACATTGGTGATAAATGCAACAGCTAATTAGTAAATAATTACAGCCTGCTGGTTGCTCAAATATACTGCAACCTATTATAGAGCAGCTACAATCAAGTGTAATGCATATATATTAAGCCATAACGTACTGACTAATCGGCAACGCAAATTAAAGGCTTTTTTAGATCTTATGTTATCATATGCGCCAATTTTGCTTTTATATACCCAAATTATATGGGTAATTACTCTCTATATGGTGAGTCGATGCGTATTGTAAATTATTGCTTAAATGTTTTATCAGCTGGAGTAAGCCGCTTACTTGTAAGAAGTAAGGTACTGCCAGAAAAGCCGACTGAACAATATGAATTAAACTCTAAAAACCCTACCTTTTATATTGTGCGCTTAAACTCTCGCTTTGACTTAGCGGCGCTTGCTCGGGTATGTAAACGCCATGGATTACCCGACCCTAGAGAACAACAAGTATTAGGCACACAACGCTTAGACCGCTTTATAGGGATTGAAAACCCACCTCCATTAATTGGTGACATAGCAAAGCCAACTAATGCACTAGCGCAAGGCAAACAAATTATTGATCACTTATTAAGTAGTGGTCAAAAAGATGTACAGGTTATTCCTGTTACTATTTTATGGGGCCGAGCGCCCGGCAAAGAAAAGCCCGGACTTAGCACGCTCATAACACACTCATTAACACCAAGTTGGTTTAGAAAGTTATTTGTGGTGTTGTTTTCTGGCCGAGATAACTTTATCCGCTTTAGCCAACCACTCGACTTATCACTTTTAGTAGACGAAAAAGCGGACGTTAACGAGCTTCCACAAAAACTATTAAGAGTAGCCCGCGTGCACTTTCGCCGCCAAAAACTTGCCGCAACAGGCCCTAAAATGCCATCGCGCGAGCAGCTATTTAACTCATTATTAGCCTCTCCAACAATAAAAAAAGCCATACAAGACGAAGCAAAAGCTAAAAACATTAGCCAAGCGCAAGCACGTCAAAATGCGGTTAAGTTACTTAATGAAATAGCGGCTAACTATTCAGAGGCAATGATACGCGTAGCTGAGCGCTTTTTAACTTGGCTGTGGAATAAGCTATATAACGGTATAGATATAAAATACACAGAGCAAATTCATGAGCTGACTAATAAAGGCCACGAAATTATTTATATGCCGTGCCATCGCAGCCATATGGATTACTTACTACTTACTTATGCTATTTATCATCAAGGTTTAGTACCACCACATATAGCCGCGGGTATTAACCTTAACTTTTTTCCGGCAGGCGGGATCTTTCGCCGCTCGGGTGCGTTTTTTATTCGCCGTTCATTTGCCGGTAATAAGCTCTACTCTGCAGTATTTAAAGAATATTTAAGCCAGTTATTTATTAAAGGTTATTCTGTTAAATTTTATACCGAGGGCGGGCGTAGCCGCACCGGGCGTTTGTTACCACCTAAAACGGGTATGTTAGCAATGACCATGCAAGCTATGCTGCGTGGTATTGACCGCCCTATTTCTATTGTGCCGGTATATATTGGTTACGAGCACGTTATGGAAATTAACACGTACCTTAAAGAACTCGCTGGAAATGATAAAAAAGGTGAGTCTATCTTTGGAATTTTTAAAGCGATTAAAAATCTTAAAAACTATGGTCGAGGTTATTTAAACTTTGGTGACCCTATTTCCATAAACCAATACTTAAACGACAACCAACCCAATTGGCGTGACGACATACACCCTACCGATGTACAAAAACCACAATGGTTAGGCCCACAAGTGGCAAACCTAGCCGACCAAGTTATGGTTAAAATTAACAATGCAGCGGCACTTAATGCGGTTAATTTATTAGCGATGATTTTACTGGTAAACGACAAGCACGCACTGAGTAAGCCAAAACTTTTAGCGCAACTTGATTTTTACTTACGCTTACAACGCGACGCCAGCTACAGTAATAAAGTAACAGCTCCAGAGGAAACGCCAGAGCAACTGTTAACGCATGCATTAAAGCTTAATAAGTTTGATGTGATAAGTGATGAATTTGGCGAAATTATCGCGATTAACGATAAAGAAAAAACACTCTTTAATTATTATCGTAATAATATTTTACATCTTTTTGCCGTACCAAGTTTAATTGCACTGCATTTGTTTAGAGAAAAAACCACAACAGTTTCAAAGTGTCAGCAGCTAGTTGCTGCGTTTTATCCGCTATTTGCTAAAGAATGGTATTTACGAGAGCTAGATGAGGACTACATTACGCGTATTTTAGCTAATTTTGTAGATCAAAACTTAATAGAACTTGATGGCGATAACATTCATATAACCAATACCAACGACTGTTTGGCTAAATTGGATATGTTAGGTAAAGCACTAAACTTTACGTTGCAGCGTTATGCCATTGTGATTGGCTTTATACAAACTAGCAACGGCATTGAAAAAGCAGAGTTAGAGCGAGAAAGCCAAGTGCTAGCACAACGCTTAGGTACTTTGCATGGGATTAAAACCCCAGAGTTTTTTGATAAAAAGGTGCTGGTCAGCTTTATTGATAATTTACGCGCACAGTCTTTAATTACCGATGGTGATGCGGGCTTAATAGGCAGCGTGCAATTATGTGAAACTTATATGCATCTTAAAGCATTATTGCCAGCACGTGTTTGGCAGTCAATTAGCGATATAGTACAAGGTCAGTGTAAATAAAGCCTTAGTTTTGAGTGAGTGCAACGCCGCTTACTTACTTGTTTAAATGTAGGTGCCGTACAATTTATATGGCACCTACTACCCTTTGTTACTAGTGCGTAAGTTAGCGCTGACGCATAACCCCTTCTTGCATTGTTGAGGCAATTAAGTTGCCTTGGCGGTCAAAAAATTGCCCTCTTACTAACCCTCGACCAGAACTTGCACTTGGGCTGTCAACTGAGTATAAAATCCAATCATCCATTCTAAATGGTCGATGAAACCACATTGCATGGTCAATCGTGGCAACTTGCATATTAGGTTGCATAAAAGACACACCATGCGGCTGCAAAGCAGTTGGTAAAAATTCAAAATCAGACGCGTACGCTAATAAGTAATTATGAATACGTTGATCGTCTGGCATTTCACCGTTAGCTTTAAACCAAATGTGCTTAACTGGCTCCATTGCTTCAGGTTTAAATGGGTTATGAAAGGTCACCGGACGTATTTCTATTGGCATTTCACTAATAAATTGATTGCGTATAGCTGCGGGTATTTGCTCGGCGTTTTCTTTATAAAACTCTAACGATGAACGCAGCTTTTCGGGTAAAGGTACGTCAGGCATAGTCGCCTGATGCGATAATCCTTCTTCAGCCCCTTGAAAAGACGCTGTCATGTAAAAAATAGGCTTACCGTACTGAATAGCACTAACCCGACGAGTGCTAAAGCTTTTACCATCGCGAATAGCTTCTACATCATACACAATAGGCTTAGTGGCATCGCCTGGGCGTAAAAAGTAAGAGTGGAGTGAATGTACAATACGCCCCTCTGGTAGCGTTTCTTTTGCAGCAGATAGCGCTTGGCCCATAACTTGGCCGCCAAATACAGCACCAAAACCTAAATCTTGGCTTTGCCCTCGATACAAACCTTGCTCAATTTCTTCAAGTGTTAACAACGACAATAAATCATCTAATACTTGGCTCATTATTACTTCCTCAATTCTCTAATACCCAAATGATACTATACAATAGAGGGATGTAAATCATTCTACGAGTCCTGATATGGCGTATTGGCTATTTAAAACTGAACCCGATGCATTTTCGATTGACGATCTTAAAAATGCACAAAATCAAACCACACTTTGGGAAGGGGTACGTAATTACCAAGCACGTAACTTTATGCGCGACGAGGTAAAAGTAGGTGACCTAGTAATGATTTACCATTCTAGCTGCAAGCTCGTAGGCGTAGTAGGTATTGCTGTAGTAACAAAAGCAGCTTACCCAGATCCAACTCAGTTTGATTTAAGTAGTGATTATTATGATGCTAAAGCCACCAGCGACAATCCTCGCTGGGTAGTAGTAGAAGTAACTTATCAATCTCATTTAAACTCTCTGGTTAGCTTAAAAGAAATAAAAGCTAACCCTCGCATCACCGACATAGCGCTTAAAAAAGGCGGGCGATTGTCAATAATGCCCGTAACCAAAAGTGATTGGCAAATAATCACCCACATGGCTGAGGAGTAAAATATTTTACTATTTAACCTGAGCCTAGTTATTTAAAAAGCGGTAAATTTAGTTACCGGCTAATTTATAAGTAAAGCAATCCTCTATGCAACAGGTATAACTCTCTGACACTAATACAAAAGTACGTTTGTTTTTCTTATCTATGGTAATTTGCTATAATTCGCCGCTTGTTTTTGTGGAGGAAAAATGAAGTTACTGTATTGGTTAGATGAGTGGTTAACCCTTTCGTGTGATGAGCAGCAAGCCAAACTGCCAATGTCTGGGGGAGATTTACTTGGCGATGTATATGTTAAGTACGACTTTATTGATATTAATAAGCCCCTACTATTTACCTTTTCGCCTGCTGGTACTGATGTGCAGGAGCAAGACCTTCACGCAGACTTCGCGCCCTGGGGTTATCACCTGGCACAAAAACAAAACGTAAATGTGATTGCCTTTCAGCACCTAGGGAAAAGTAATTGGTTTCGTAACCGCAATTTAATTTTTTTTCTGGAACAATTATCCCCACTGCTTACATCTTTTAAGACTCGATTAGGTTATGGCTTAAGCCGTGGTGGCTTTGCGGTTGGTGCTTTTGCAAAATTATTAAAGCTAGATCAGGTATTGCTTTTTCACCCTGTTAGCACTAAAAATAAAAGCTTAGTGCCATGGGACGACCGCTCTAGCACAGATATAGCTCAGCAATATGATTGGGAAGGCAGTTATGCCGATTTAGATTTAGGCAACGCCCAAGGCTATATTATTTACGACCCCACTAATCGTATTGATCGACTACATGCCAAGCGCTATAAGCAACTTAACCATTTACGGGTATTTGGTATGGGTCACGGCACTCACGCCACTTACTTAAACAAGTTTGGTTTTTATAAGCAAGTAGCTGTGGACTTTATGCGCCATCAACTAATTGATATTGCGCAGTTTCGCCTGCAAACTAAAACCTTACGCTTTAAAGAGGACTATTACAAAAGGCTCAATAAAGCGAATAAAAAATCGGCGCATCGCCTAGAATTACTAAGTACTGCACATAATATTTTGATAGACGAAAAAACAGCTCACGTACAGGAGCATCAAGCTAGCATTGATATTCAGCCACTTATTGATGTAGCGCTTAAACATCAAGATCAGCACCCCGATGATGCCATCCAATTACTCGAAGTCGCCAAGCAATTAGCGCCAAACGACCCTCTTGTGAAGCACAAACTGAAAGAGCTTGAATAGTACTAAAATTTAAACTAGCGGCCTGCAATACCACTACTTCCTATTGCCCAAAAGCCTTATATTTAAGGCTTTTTATTTTGCCTTTTTTTACGCCCATGTTTAGGCACTATGGCTAAATACATAATAAGCCCTAACCACGAAAAAAATACAATGCCAATTAACCAAGCATTTTTTTCGTGGCCTTGAGTACGCTTACTATTGAGTACAATAACCACAGGTAAAATATAGGCAATTAAAAGAATGATTAAAAATATAACTTCGTTCATGCTTTTGCCAAAGCCGGCCAGTCAACCTCACGACTTAATACTCGCTCTACTGCTATGTAGTGCAAAATGTCGCCGGCGCTAATTTTATAATCAAGCGGCGGATTTAAATCCATATTTTGTGCACTTAAGTTGTGCGCCACACCAAGTAAAATAGCATCATGCTGATGTTTAAAATGATGAAACAAAGTACCAAACTCCATCTCTTTGCTTTGCTCTGGAATGGCTAAGCTAAACTGCGTATCGCCATGTAAAATTGATAGGAGCTCTTCGTGCACTCGGCTCGAACCTGGATCTTGCATTGAACGTACGAGTATTTCTGCCGATTTAACACTGCTGCATTCTACATTTTGGCAATGCTCTAATAGCATATCTACTTTTGTTTCATCTAAAAAATGCGCGCTTATATGGCAATCATCTTTAACTAAACGGCTAATACGCAATGCGGTAGTAAAGGTTTGATCGTCGTCTTGGCCGTCAATAATCACTTTATCGGCGTAGCTTATAGCTACACGTTTTAGCTCCTCTAAATCGGTAAAGCTACTTAACCGCACAAAGTCGACACTTTCGTTACTTAAAAATGGGTGCTCCATTTGCTCAGTTACTGCAAGTAAAATACGCCGTTCGGTACGTTTAGTGTCGGCCAGAATGTAATCAATCATTTTTTTAGTACGGGTATCGTGCCAACCAAAAATAATAATATGGTTGCTACTGTGAGCAAAGTTTTTATCACCAGTCATAGCGCGCCTAATTAAGTAAGTTATTGTTTGCCCTGTTTTGCCTAACAGAACGCCAAATAAAGCTAAACCAAAAGGTATTTGTATTAAAGCCACCACCCAACGCCCTAAATCTGTGGTTGGGCTAAAATCGCCATACCCTACGGTTGAAGTGGTTACCGTGTAATAATAAAAAAAGGTTGTTAGGGAGGTGAGTGCTTGCTCATTTGCTATATATAACAATCCCCATGTTAAAAGCATATGAGTCAAAATAGCCAGTGCCACTGCTTGCCAACTCAACTGATCTATATGAGCCCGTACAAGTAACACTAGCCTTTTAAATATCACCGGCATAATACAAAGTCTTAGTTAGTAAATTATCTATAAACAACACGTTACTTTATGCTATTGGTTTAAGCAATATTTTCACTATTCTCATTTAAACATAACGCCCATAAGACTAAATGCGGTTTGCCAATTAATGTTTTTCGTGATTAATTACCCTGCAAATAATACTAACAACAGTCCTAGTTATGCTTAATAAAATAGCCACTCCCTTTACCAAGCTCGTTGAGCGCTACCTGCCTGATCCCTTTATATTTGTAATACTGCTAAGTGTTATTACCTTAGTTATCGCTAGCGTGTTTACTCCAACAACCGGTATTGAGGTACTGCAAGCGTGGGGCGATGGTTTTTGGAACTTACTTAGCTTTGCAATGCAAATGCTGCTGGTGTTAATTACCGGCTATATGTTGGCAAGCACTCCACCTATTAGTAAGTTACTAGAAAAGCTCGCCACCTTTGCTAACACTGCACCAAAAGCAATTATATTAGTAACGCTTATTTCACTACTCGCTAGTTGGCTTAACTGGGGGTTTGGCTTAGTTATTGGCGCGTTATTTGCCAAAGCCATTGCTAAACACACCCGAGTTGATTACCGCTTATTAGTTGCCAGCGCCTACTCAGGTTTTGTAGTGTGGCATGGCGGGTTAGCAGGCTCAATTCCACTGACGATAGCCACCGAAGGGCACTTTTTGCAATCAAGCATGGGGATTATTAGCACTGAGCAAACGCTATTTGCTGGCTTTAATATTGCCATACTAGTAGGGTTATTTATTATTATGCCGCTAGTTAACCGTTACATGCTACCAAGCGCCGAGGAAAGTGTTTACATAGACCCCGCACTATTAAAAAGTACCTCCCCTGCAATAATTAATATTACCAGGCCAGCCCAACACTTAGAGCAAAGTAAATTACTTGGTATTACAATTGGCTTACTGGGGTTAATTTATTTAGGTTATTACTTTTTAGTTGCCGGTGGCGGCTTAAACTTAAATAGCGTAATTGCGTTGTTTTTGTTTTTAGCTATAACCTTACATCAAACACCGCATAACTTACTCAATAGCTTACAGCAGGCAATTCCTAGTGGCGCAGGTATTGTTATTCAATTTCCGTTTTATGCCGGCATTATGGCGGTAATGGTTGATAGTGGCCTAGCACAGCAAATATCAAGCGGTTTTATTGCCATAGCGGATGCAGACAGTTTGCCATTTTTTAGTTTTATAAGTGCCGGGTTGGTTAATATATTTGTGCCTTCGGGCGGCGGACAATGGGCGGTACAAGCGCCAATTGTAATACCCGCAGCGCAAGCGCTTGGCGCCGACATATCAAGGGTTGCAATGGCAGTAGCTTGGGGCGATGCGTGGACTAACTTAATTCAACCTTTTTGGGCATTACCTGTACTTGCTATAGCAGGCCTAAAAGCCAAAGACATTATGGGATTTTGTGTAGTGCAGCTATTTGTAACTGGGGTATTTATATCCTTAATGTTGAGCTTTTATTAACTGTATAAAAATAATGTATTAAGCAGGACTGCAATTACAGCCCTGCTTTTAAATACGATTAGCTCGATAATATTTTCATTGGCAAGCTTAAAATGGGGTTTTCTGAGTCAGCAAAATGCATCATCACTGCTACATGTCCTGCAACCACCAGCGCATACATCACCGCTGAAAAACCTTGGCCATACTTATCAAGTGGCATTAAATGTGAAGTGTGCCTGCCGCGCCATTCAAATACAATTTCCAGCGCACCAATAAACAAAAAGAACACCAACAACATTAAACCAAAGGTGTAACTTAGCCATAAACCAAACAGTACTCCCAATAAACATACACTTAAACCGACCCATGAGCGCATAGAAAAGCTAATACTTTTTAATACATGGCCACCATCAAGCGGTAAAATAGGCAGTAAATTAAATAAGTTAAGCAAAGCGCTAAGCACAGCAACACCGGCAAATATTTCCATTTCGGTAGCGTAGTACAACACTAAACTTAATACTGACGTTATAAGCCCAAACGCGGGGCCCATTAAAGAAATCACTACATCTTGCCAGCGAGTGGTAATTTTATCATCACTTACTGCAAGCCCGCCTACAAACGGAATTAAATAAATGCCTTTGGTTTTAATGCCAAAATATTGCATGGCACGCACATGGCCGTATTCATGCACCACTAAGCAAGCAATAAGCATAAGTGCAAACTCAATACTGAATAACCAGGCATAGCCGGCAACTGACGCTCCCGCTAACACCACCTTAATTACTTTGGCACTTTTAAATAACTTAAAACCAAGTGCGGCCAATCCTAGCCAGCCTTTTTTAGTTTCATCGCCAGTAGCTGCAGGTAAAGCAAGTTGCGTAGCAAACTCATCGTTTACAAACAACGAAATACTCTGCTCATTTACCAATGAGCTATCAATACCTATTAGTTTGTTATCAAAAGTAAATTGATAATAGTTGTCGCGGGGGTTATCAAAAGTAATCGCTTGTTGACTATGAAATATCTGCACAACTTTTTGCCCAGAAACCATTAGTGTAAAAGGCTGTTCGGCTAACTTAAGTTCTATTCTTATCATAATTAAAACCGTTTAAAACAATAGCGCTAGTATACCGACTCAGCTAAAAAACACGAGCGAGCATGATTAATAACAACTTTTTATTAGCCGGCTAATAAACACATTAAAAGAATGGCAAACACATGAGAATCTACTACTTTTACAGTAGTACATACTATGCATTGAAAGGGATAACAGTGAAAAAAGTAGTGCCTAATATTCTGGTCGTTGATGACTCAAAAGCTATTTTAATTGTAATGGAAGCAATCCTCACTGAGTTAGATATGTCGGATACCATAACCACTTGCCTAAGTGCTACAAAAGCGCTAGAAAAAGTTAAACGTGACATAAACTATTTTGATGCCATTTTTACCGATTTAAACATGCCTGAAATGGATGGCATGGAGCTAATACGCCATTTAGGAGAGCTAAATTACCAAGGCGCCATTATTATTATTTCTGAAATGGAGCATAAGGTAATTAGTTTAGCTGCCAACTTAGCCAAGCAGCATAATGCTCACCTTATCGGTAATATTTCTAAGCCCGTACAATTAACTCAAGTAGGCTCCTTGTTAAATAAAGTTGCCTATTTAAATAGCCACACTTTAATAAAAGAACCTGCTATTTCAAAAACAGAGCTTATTAACGCATTAAAAAATGACGAAATAACGCCGTTTTATCAACCTAAAATATGTATTAATACCAGTAAAATAAAAAGTGCTGAAGTATTAGCGCGTATTGTGTCAAATACCGACGGTAGTATAATTTTACCAGCTCGTTTTATTAGCCTTGCTGAGCAACATGATCTAATTAATGAAATTACATTTGCGCTCTTTGAAAAAGCCACCAGTGATTTCGAAAATATAAAAGAGCAGCTAGGACAAAATTTAAAACTGGCATTTAACTTATCCCCCATGCAGTTAAACGATCTTAGCTGCCCAAATAAGCTATTGCTTATATTAAAACTTAACCAGCTTAAATCTAGTGATATTATTATTGAGATAACCGAACAACATGCACTTTCAAGCCTAAGCCAATTAGAAACATTAAACCGCTTAAGAATGCATGGTTTTGGTTTATCGCTTGACGATTTTGGCGTTGGCTTTACTAACATGACCCAGCTTAAAAACTTGCCCTTTACCGAAATAAAAATAGACCGCACACTTATTAGTAATATAGAAACAGATCAGTTTTCTCAAGTTGTTGTAAGCTCCCTCATCGACATTACCAATCAAGAGCATTTAGAACTAGTAGCAGAAGGGGTTGAGCGCCCCGAAGAGCTTGCCTATTTAAGGCATTACAAAACTCGCTTAGCAATACAGGGATTTTTATTTAGTCGTCCTAAATCTAAGAGTGAATTTATAGACTGGGCACAATATTGGATTAAAGTGACAGGAAATACCATTAACTATAAACCCCCAAGCTAATAAGGAGACCTCTTTAGTTGTCTCCTCTAGGGTGTTTATCCTCTTCAGTGACTAAGTTTTTACTATTTGCCAAACGTTTATGCCAACGCTGCTTCGCAACCGCACGCATATTAGTGGACTGATCGCGCTCATCTACAATTTCTAAACCCATTAGTGCTTCAATCATGTCCTCAAGCGTAACAATACCCTGTACGTCGCCATACTCATCAACCACTAAACAAATATGCGTGCGGTCTGTTAATAAGGTTTGTAACAACGACGACGCATTTTGCGAACTAGGAACCGTATAGATTGGCTTTACTAGTTTACTAATTTTGTAATCGCTACCTAAGCGATGACATGCCAACATAATATCGTTTTTATGCACAAAGCCGATAATATCGTCAGTGTCTTTATCAAACACCAATATGCGAGAAAACGACGACGAACCATGCAGGTTCAAGTATTCGTTTACGGTTAAGTCTTTATGAACTTTAAAAATAACTGTACGTGGGGTCATCAAATCGCATAATTTGGCATGTCTAAAATGTAATAAGTTACGAATTATTTCAGACTCATCTTGGTGCAGCGCCCCCGACTCAGTGCCTATATCGGCCATGGCTTCTATTTCTTGGCGAATATAATAGGCTTGGTCATGCTTTGGTCCCATTAAATTTGTCAGCTTTTGTGCAAGCCATACAAAAGGTTTAAGCAATATAACTAAAAAACGTAAACCGTAAGTCACACTTGGGGTAAGTACTCGCCAATAGTTTGCCCCTAACGTTTTAGGTATGATTTCAGAAAACACCAGCACAAATAAAGTCATCACTGCAGAGGCAACCCCTACTGCTGCATCCGAAAATACAATAGCTGCTTGCGCGCCAACTCCAGCGGCTCCGGCGGTATGCGCCACCGTATTAAGCGTTAAAATAGCCGCTAATGGCTGATCAATATTATTTTTTAGTTTTTCGAGCTGCTTAGCTAATACAGGCTGCTTTTTACGCAGTAATGCAACATAACTAGGTGAAATGCTTAACAGCACGGCTTCCATTACTGAGCATAAAAATGAAATAACAATGGCAACGACCATATAAACTATCAGTAATGTCATTTGATCTCCGCTTAGTTGAATATATGGGCATGATAACAATACATGCTATATTTGGCCAAAGACTCAATAATAATAGGTATAATAATGAAACTTAACGCACTTTGGCGTCATAGCAATAAACTATTTAAACACTCCTTTGCCCTTTTTACTCTTAGCAGCTTAAGTTTTGCTACGCTTGCAGCGCCGCTTGATAAATCTAAAATTCAATTTATTGGGCCACTGGCTGAAAACATGCAATTAAAGCCTTTTCAAACGGCCCAAAGCGATACCATAATTAGTAACTTATTACCCCAGCTACAACTCCCCATAGCTAACTTTTCGGTGTTTGACAAAAAACACAGCTGGCAGCCATTTAATAAAATAAATGCACTCACTTTAGGCGGCTTACAGGCACTTAAGTTTAATATAGAAACCACGCGTTTTAGCCAAGGTACGTTAACCTTAAAAGGCATTGAACAAGGACAATTGTTTATAAATGGCGAATTGCAAAAGGCAGACAACAGCAGCTACAAACTCGCCTTAAATAATGGTAGTCATACTGCTATTGTTGTTGCGCAACAAGTTGCAAATTGGCACGATGTAACACTCGACTTTGCACCAAAAACACCGAGCGATAACATTACCCTTAGCACTTCACAAACTAAGCGTTTATCGGCAAAGCAGTTATTTGATGCCCCCACTATTAGCGGCTTATCATTAGCACCAAACTCAGAGCACTATATTACGACAACGCGCCGCTTTAATGATAAAACTCTAAATCAAGCAAACAATGTAACTGAACTTAAAAACACCGACAATCAAACGCTGTATCGCTTTGAGGCAGAACAACCAAGCAACCTTATTTGGAGCCCAGACAATCGCTTTTTAGTGTATTTACTAAACGGTGAATTAAAACAACTCAACCGTAAAAACTTATCAATAAAAACCCTCTCTACTCGCTTAGAAGGCGCTAGCGGTTTTACCTTTTATAACGAGCACAGTGTAATATTTAGTTGGTCTAACCCTGCATCAGACAAGGGTAATGACAAGCTTACAAAGCATTATAAAGGGTTACAAGATCGCTGGTCATACGCACGCTCAGTAAGCCAAGTTTATATGCTTGATACACAAAGTGGTTTAATAAAAACACTCAGCCAAGGGCCGCTTTCGCATAGCTTTGAAGACTTTAACAATAAGCGCGGTAAACTATTAATGAGCCGCCCTGTAGTCGCTATGCAAGCGTCAACTCATCCAGAAACAGAACTAGTAGAGCTTGATTTAAAATCAAATAAGCTTACTTCTTTGGGTAAATTTAAAACTTTTAATCAGGCCAAATACGCCAATAAAGATGTGTATGTTGTTGCAGGTCCCGACTTTAAAAATGGGGCAGGTAGAGCATTGCCAAAAGAAATGCTAGCGAATAACTACGACGGTCAACTTTACCTGCTTACAGACGGCGGAAAAAACGTTAAAGCACTCAGTAAACAGTTTGATCCGGCAATTGGAAGCCTGAATGTATTAAACAATGGCGACGCATTACTAAAGGTTACTGAGCACGACACCCAACCGCTCTACCTATTTGATTTAAGTAAGCAGCGCTTTAAAAAATTAAATATCGGTTTAGATATTGTTGAGCAGTTTAGCTACTCAAACGAGCGCAACATTGAAATATTACTCAGTGGCACCACGGCTTCTAGTCCACAACAATTAAAGCGATTTAATATAAGTAAAAACACCGCTAAAATAGTCTGGGATTCAAAGCCACTTAGCTATGCAAATACACAAATTCCAACTCTCGAAGAATTTAATTTCACTAATAAAAATGGCGTTGAAATTTCAGGGCGTGTTTATATCCCAAATCACCTTGATAAAACTAAAAAACACCCAGCGCTGGTTTATTACTATGGCGGCACATCGCCAGTGACACGAGGCTTTACTGGACGTTATCCGTTTAATTTATGGGCGGCAAACGGGTATGTGGTTTATGTAATACAGCCAACAGGCGCTACCGGCTTTGGGCAAAAGTTTTCGGCGCAGCACGTTAATGCGTGGGGCAACTACACCAGCGACGATATAATTGCAGGCACGCAGGCATTTTTAAATAAATACAACTATGTAGATAGCGAAAAGGTAGGCAACCTAGGTGCCTCTTACGGTGGTTTTATGACTATGCATTTAGCAACTAAAACCGACTTATTTAGCGCATCGATTTCTCATGCTGGTATTTCTAACCTCACATCTTACTGGGGTGAAGGATGGTGGGGCTACTTATATTCTGGCGAAGCGTCTAAAAACAGCTTTCCGTGGAATAACCCCGAGCTTTATAGTAAACATAGCCCGGTATTTAATGCCGATAAAGTAACCACGCCTATGCTACTCATTCATGGTGACAGTGATACTAACGTACCCGTTGGCGAAAGCTTAACTATGTACACTGCACTTAAATTACTTAATAAAGATGTAGAGTTAATAGAATACAAAGGTGCGAACCATCAAATTATTGCCCGCGACAAACGTTTTGATTGGTGGAATACCATGCTAGCTTATTTTGATAAAAAACTTAAAAATGAGCCACAATGGTGGGATTATCTTTACCCTAACGACTAGTGCTAAATTGTTTTTAATAATTAAGTGAACTTAGATTAAGATATTTATTCTGAGTACAGCAGGCTAAATAGCACCTTTAATAAAACCCTAAAGGTGCTAAATTTTCTAAACTGTAAACTTATTAACTACTTTTGAAACATTAGCTTACTTAAAAACAATAAACGCCCTTCTCAGCCTTTACTTAATGGTGCTACCATAGAAAACTATAAGCATTAACAATAAAGTATTATGACTATTCATGTTTTATTGGTTGAGGACGACGAATTACTCGTTAAACGCATCCAAAATCATTTTACAAATACCGAGTTTACAATAGAAGTTGACCCTACTGGCGCCGATGCACTGAGCACTATAAGGTCGCGAGTTAATTTGCGCGGTGCTTTTTCATTAGCCATTATTGATATTGTTTTACCAAAGCGCGACGGCTTACAACTTGCAAAAGAGCTAAATACTCTTACCGATATTGGCGTAATTTTATTATCGAGCCGTGATTCACAGGCCGATCGCATTGCTGGCCTTGCCCAAGGCGCAGACGACTACATATGCAAACCCGTAGACTTACTTGAACTAGAGCTGCGCATGCGTGCTTTATATAAACGCATTGCACACTTAAATTCAGACAATGATAAAAACGATGATAACGGCGAAGAGTTTATAGAATATGCCGACTTTAAATTACACCCCGACAACCGCACACTAATTACAGCTACAGGTGCTGAATCGCGCTTAACCGAAGCGGAACATAAAGTACTTATTTGTTTAATTGGTAACGCAGGTAAAGCAACTTCTCGCGAAAAAATATCTGAAGAAATAGGCCAGCCTGATTGGAGCCCAAACGATCGTACTGTTGATGTGTTAATTGGCCGTTTGCGTAAAAAATTAAATGATGAAAAAGATCAAAAGCGCATTGTTACCGTACGCGGCAAAGGTTATATGCTCTCTATTTAGTACTTAGTTAATTGCGCTAGTAAGCGCTCAAAGGCGCGGTAGTTAAGTGCTTCTTTTAGCTCATTTAAGCTAATACGCTCCGCCCCTTTTAAATCACTAATAGTACGCGCTACTTTAATTATTCTATGGTATGAGCGTGGCGATAATGCCAGTTTTTCACTCGCTCTGGCTAAAAACTGCAACTCAGTGGAAGCGAGATCACAATGTATACTCATTTCTTTATTGTTTAACCGCGCATTCACTTTACCTTGGCGTTTTAGCTGCAAATAATAAGCAGCCTCTACTCGCGCTCTTACTACTGCACTGGTTTCTTCGGGTTTGCTACTTTGTAACTCAACACTCGTTAGCCTTGGTAATTCAATTTGTAAGTCAATACGGTCAATAAACGGCCCCGAAACACGCGACAAATAACGCATTACTTGATCAGGCGTTGCCCGCTTATCATTATGGCAACCTGTAGGGCTGGGGTTTAGCGCCGTAATAAGCTGAAACTGCGCCGGAAACTCCATTTGCCTTGCCGCACGCGAAATAGTGACAGTACCAGTTTCCATAGGTTCACGCAGCGAATCGAGCACTTTACGTTCGAACTCTGGCAACTCATCTAAAAAAAGCACGCCATTATGCGCCAATGAAATTTCCCCTGGTTTAGGGTTTGACGAGCCACCGACTAATGCAACGGCAGAGCAGGTATGGTGAGGGTTACGAAATGGCCGTTGTCGCCAATTAGTTAAATCAATCGACTGGCCAATAATAGAATAAAGCGCTGCAGTAGCAATTGCTTCATCATCTGACATGGTCGGCATAATGGTTGCCATACGTTGAGCCAGCATTGACTTACCCGTACCAGGGGGGCCCAAAAATAGTAAGTTATGGCCTCCTGCAGCGGCAATTTCGAGTACTCGTTTTGCCCCAGGCTGGCCTTTCACATCACTTAAATCGAGCAAAAAATCAGGAGCTTGCGTGCAATCTGGGTATTGTATATTTAACGGTAGTGGTTGCTGATTAAGTAAATCGCCCCACACTTCTGCAATAGAGCTTACGGCTTTGCGTTTAACCCCGTTAACTAAACTAGCTAAGCTATCATTTGCCAGTGGTAAAAAACAGCAGCGGTCCTGCTCTTTAGCAGAAAGCACCGAGGGCAAAATAGCATTTACGCCACGTATTTCACCGTTAAGTGCCAGCTCCCCGTAAAACTCATATTTATGAATGTCTGAGCACACTATTTGCCCTGAGGCGACTAAAATACCTACGGCAATAGCAAGATCGAATCGGCCACCGTCTTTTGGTAAATCGGCAGGGGCTAAATTAACAGTAATACGTTGATCGGGAAAACCAAACTTAGAATTTTCAAGTGCGCTACGCACTCTGTCTTTAGATTCTTTTACCGAGGCCTCGGGCAAACCTACAATATGAAAAGCAGGCAAACCATTACCTAAATGCACCTCAACAATCACTTCGGGGGCATTTATGCCCACCTGAGCACGAGAATATATGCGAGCTAACGACATTCCCTATCCTAATAAATACCCTTTAGCTTTAGTTTAGTCGGGATATTTAAAAACGTGTAATACAATACCCCATTTTATGGCAGCAAAACGCAGTAACAGAGTCATCAACATACTCAAAATCATCGCAACTTCAACGATAAGCGAAAAGTTAATACACAAGGTGTACACTATTCCCCCCGCTATACAGGTGGTTGCATAAAGCTCGCCCTTTAACAACATGGGGATCTCCCGGGCAAGTACATCACGAATTAGGCCACCAAAACATCCGGTAATAACCCCCATAATCACTGCTGTCATATCTGGCATACCGGCGAGCAATGCTTTTTGCGTGCCCATTACAGCAAAAAAAGCTAAACCAAACGCATCGGCAATTTGTAAATTATAGTAGGGTATGGTTCTTTGCTTATTTATTAGCCGCGTTGTTAGTAGTATTGCAGCTAAAATTGCAGCAAAATAACTTTGGTCGTGCAGCCAAAATACCGGAACATTTAATATCACATCGCGAACAGTTCCTCCGCCAATAGCGGTTACGGTAGCAAGTACAACAACACCAAAGCCATCCATCTTCTTTTCATACGCTACCAAGGTGCCCGATATGGCAAATACTGCAACACCTATTAAATCAAACCAGTGGTAAAGTTCTGTCATGCCTACTCTTGCTAAAATATTTACGTTACTGCTACATAAGCTACGCTAAGTTTAAAAAAATAACTACTTTTAGCACTAATTAAGCTGCTAAGTTCCTTTTATATTCAAAACTAACCTATAAACCCTATGAGTTAAATTAACCTTTATAGCCGTTTATTGCTCCTTCCTGATTAGCCAATTGAACGTGGTAAACAGTAAAGCGACGGCTTTTGGGTTGTAAGTCATTCACCAAACTTTAGACATAAAAAAACACTCTTTAAGAGTGTCTGTTTATTCTTATTTATTTCAGTGGTTGCGGGAGTCAGAGTTTATGAAGAGTGAACGCATCACGCAGTGACGACGACCTTCGGGTTATGAGTCACTCACTAAATTTTAGACATAAAAAAACACTCTTTAAGAGTGTCTGTTCATTCTTATTTATTTCAGTGGTTGCGGGAGCCAGAGTTTATGAAGAGCGAACGCATCACGCAGTGACGACGACCTTCGGGTTATGAGTCACTTACTAAATTTTAGACATAAAAAAACACTCTTAAAGAGTGTCTGTTTATTCTTATTTATTTCAGTGGTTGCGGGAGCCGGATTTGAACCGACGACCTTCGGGTTATGAGCCCGACGAGCTACCAGACTGCTCCATCCCGCGCCTGAAATTGCATACTTATTTAAAGTTGCTTACATTACAACTTGGCTTCCAATTAAAAATTGGTTGCGGGAGCCGAATTTATAACGACTACCTTTGCTGGCTAATGAAGAGCTGAGACCGACAAGCTTTTCCTTAACTAACACTTACAGTAACCTCAATCCCCTAAAGGAAATTGGTTGCGGGAGCCGGATTTGAACCGACGACCTTCGGGTTATGAGCCCGACGAGCTACCAGACTGCTCCATCCCGCGCCTGTATATTTTAAGTCTATCGACTACTTTATTTTAACTCTTAAGCTAGAGTTTACAGAAACCTCAATCCCCTAAAGGAAATTGGTTGCGGGAGCCGGATTTGAACCGACGACCTTCGGGTTATGAGCCCGACGAGCTACCAGACTGCTCCATCCCGCGCCTGTAATTTCTTTAAAACAAATCCGTAATATTTACGAGCATGCCTTGAAGAGAGCGCTACTATATAGGAATAAACATATAATGCAAGGCTTTAGTTATTATTATTGTTCAAGTGAACAAAAAGCAGGCAGTTGATGTTGTAAGTATTCCCTTTAGTGTGGATTAATCATTTTTTGCCACTCCCAATCAGGGTGTCCCATTACAATGAAGTCTGGGTTTTCAGTACTTTCACGCTGATTATAAGTTAGTGGGTTAAACTCTGCATCGGTAATACTGCCGCCAGCTTGCTCAACTATAATTTGTGATGCGCCCGTATCCCACTCACCAGTAGGGCCGATTCTTAAAAAACAGTCGGCCTTTCCCTCTGCAACAATACATGCCTTTAAAGAGCATGACCCTAAAGCAACAGTAGTAAATTGGGCGTTAAGGTACTGGCTCACTGCTTCAATTTTTTGGCGGCGGCTTACTGCAACCGTTAAGTTATCGGGTGAGGCTACAAATATTTGCTTGTCGCTACCATTTTTACGCTTAAACGCCCCATTATCGGCGCTCGCAAAATAGGTTACCCCTTTTGTTGGCCAATGAATAACTCCCAGTACAGGTTGGTTATTTTCAATGAGTGCTATATTTACCGCAAAGTCGCCACTTTCTAAAATAAATTCTCCGGTACCATCCATAGGATCAAGCAACCAATAACGTTGCCAATGCTGCCTGTCGGCTAATGCTGGGATCGGTGTTTCTTCTGACATAATAGGAATATTGGGTGCTAACGCCTCTAAACCAGCCACAAGCACGTCGTTAGCAGCAAGATCAGCTTTAGTAACAGGTGTGTTGTCTAGCTTTTGCTCTTTACCAATATCGCCATTTTTATAAATAGCCATAATGGCATCACCAGCACGCTCAGCCAATAATATACAAGGCTCTAGTAATTTATTCATCAATGACTCCTGATGCTAAATACTGATCTAATAATAATAAAGCAGCTACACTGCGTGCTTCGGTAAAATCGTCTTGTGTTAATAATGACCGCCAATCGGTTAATGGCCACTTAACAACGACCAGTGGCTCTGGCTCATCACCGGGCAATGTTTGTGAATACAATTGTTTAGCGACCATAATGTGCATGGTGGTATTAAAATGACTTGGCGCTATAGATACCGCTTTTAATCGTTTTAGGTAATCTGCACCAAAACCAACTTCTTCTTTAAGTTCACGGTTAGCGGCTTGCTCTGGTGTTTCACCTGGGTCAATTAACCCTTTAGGAAAACCCAGTTGATAGTCGTTAGTACCAGCGCAATATTCTCGCACTAGTAGTAATTCGTTATCTTTAGTTAACGGCACAATCATTACTGCACCTCGCCCGCCGCCACGAATTCGCTCATATTGACGTTCTTCGTTATTAGAGAATTTAAGTTCTAAAGATTCCACGGTAAATAAGCGACTTTTAGCTACAACTTTATTACTGAGGATTTGCGGTGGTATAGGGTGCTTTTTCTGTGTCATTGGCGTTAATTTGCTATCATGGCAGTTGTGCTTAATCATAAACTTTTCACAGGGAAAAGCCCATGCTAAATTGGTCAAAAATCGATACAGTTTTACTCGATATGGATGGAACATTACTCGATTTACATTACGATAGCCATTTTTGGCTTAACGTTATTCCACAACAGCACGCATTAGCAAAAAATATTAGCTTTGAAGCAGCGCAAGCGGATATTTCAAAACGCTACCAAGCCGTTAGCGGAAAAATACAATGGTACTGCTCAGATTATTGGGAGCAACAGTTAAACCTGCCTATTATGGAACTAAAGCGACAGTCTAAGCACTTAATAAAAGTGCGCGACGATGTGCCGTACTTTTTAACTGAACTTAAAAAAGCAGGTAAAGAGTTAATTTTACTTACTAACGCCCACCCTGAGTGTGTAATGCTTAAATTTGAGCAAACTGCAATTGATAACTACTTAGATGGAGTCGTATCGACTCATGAATATGGGGTAAGTAAAGAGCAACAAAGCTTATGGCAACAGGTGCAAAGTGACTTAGGATTTAACAAAAGCCGTACGCTTTTTGTTGATGATAGTGTTCCTGTACTCAACGCTGCACGCCAATACGGTATTGAACACTTGCTTGCGGTTGCAAACCCAGACAGCCAGCAACCACATAACGATATAGCCGATTACTTAAATGTTACCGACTATCGCAAGCTAATTTAATTAATTTAGCGCAAACTATTTTGTTGGGTATCGTGCTTCTAAGCCTTCGTACACTAATTTTGCAAAATCTGCATGTTCGGTATCAAGGCTTTTAACAACGTCTACTAAATGCTCGTTATCTTCTTGGCCGCCCCACACTTTTATGTAACTGCCATCTTTATAGCCATGATCTTGACGGAAGAAGTTTAAGGTGTTTTTACCCACATAACCTCGGTATAAATCGTCAATATTCATACCTATTTGCGCCATACAACCTGCAAAAGCAGCCGCATTAAAGGTTTTATCTGCAACAGCAGATGCCGCCAACACTTCCAGTGTTTGCTTAAAGTCATCGGCTTGATAGGCAGTGCTTAATTCTTGCTCAAGCTGTTTAGCTATTTTTTCGTAGCTGGTAATACCGTCAATTCTGAGTGATAAGCCAAAATGAAAAATATCCACTAACTCTAAAATAACTTGTTCGGTATCAGGCGTTTGTTTTTTCCACCATTTCCAACCGTAATGATCGAGCATTTCTGCACACTCAACCCAAATGGCTCTGTACCAATCAAACCCTTGGCTAAACCATTGGTCATGTACTTTGGTATTCATGGCATTTTGCATTTCTAGCATCACTACTAGTTTGTTTAAATTGGCAGACATATCAATTCCTGTCATTTTTGATTAGCTAAATTTTCATTGGTGTAATAATACAGATAAAATGCTTGTTGTGCATTGCTGTATATTTTCATTAGTGTGCTAACTATGTTTATCGTGACGTCGTAAACTCATGCCATGAATCAATTAGGTCAATAAAATCTTCAAAACCACAACCACTGCTTAGGCCATTTTCTTCAAGCATTAAATCGTCGTCTTGATAAGCCATAAGATCTTCACTGTCTTGGTGCAGAGCATGGGCTTCAAATAGAGCTTCGTCTTTCGTTAAAATTAAATCTATTTCTTGGCCCTTTAGCGTTAAAGGCTCAAAGCTTGAACTCACCGATGCAATAAGCGCTTGCACCATAGCTATTTTATCTTTGCCTATTTCTTCGTTTAACCAGCGGCCAATTATGGCATGCTCGCTACTTATTTTAATGCGTAATCCGCTAATTGGATCGCGAATAAATTGATATTCCATACGTATCGCTTTTAAATCGTTAGTTGCGCAATTATATACGTAAATAGCAGCAGACGCTAAAAAGCAAAATAGCGCCAAAAGGCGCTATTTTATAAAGCTTTAATATTAATTACGTCACGATCTATAACGTGCTGCATCAATAATTGCCCAAACATATACAATAGCGGCAATTATTCCTGGCACAATTAAAAACCATAATGCCGCACCACCAAAAAATAATATAGCGAATATAAGCGCGGCAAGAATACGCCCTTGCACTAACTGCCCTAAACCCGGGAAAAATATATTACATAATGCTGCGATTACGTTACCGCCTGAACCTTGTCCTGCCATACTAACCTCTGTAGTTTATTTAATTTTATATTTTAGCTATAGAATTACTTACACACTCTATGCCAATTTAATAAATGTTACAAATCATATAGTTGTATTTTTATCAGTTTAACGCTGTGGTGATTTTTACTAAATTGAGGTCAAATTAGTAATTTTCATTATATCTTTTTAACCTTTTCCGTTTTTGATTTGCTATCAAGCTACTAGTTTAGAACATAATTTTATGAATAGCTGTGTATAAAAACAGTATTTTATTTAGCCTAACAAAAACACCTGCTATACTGCCCGCATTATTGATTAAAAAGGCGTAACGATGGACGTTTCACAATTACTCGATGGCTTAAACGACAAACAACGCGATGCCGTTGCAGCCCCACTACAAAACATGCTGGTATTAGCAGGTGCTGGGTCTGGTAAAACACGAGTGTTGGTTCATCGTATTGCTTGGCTAATGCAAGTTGAGCAAGCCTCAGCGTATAGTATTTTTGCGGTTACCTTTACTAATAAAGCAGCTAAAGAGATGCGTACTCGCGTTGAAGAGACGCTAAAAGCGCCGGTTGGTGGTATGTGGATTGGTACTTTCCATGGTTTGTCGCACCGTATTTTACGCGCGCACCACCGTGAAGCAAAATTACCCGAAGCATTTCAAATTTTAGACTCAGACGATCAGCTACGTATGATCAAACGTTTATTAAAATCGATGAATATTGATGATAAAAAATGGCCCGCTAAACAGTTTGGTTGGTACATAAGCGCTAAAAAAGATGAAGCACTTCGCCCTAAAGATATTCAAGCCTACGATATTAACGAGCAAATGATGCTGCGCGTGTACGCGGCGTATCAAGAAGCATGCGACAGAGCAGGCTTAGTCGATTTTGCCGAAATACTACTGCGCAGCTACGAAGTACTCAAAAATAACCCTACACTACTGCGCCATTATCAACAGCGCTTTGCACACATGTTAGTAGACGAGTTTCAAGACACCAACACCATACAATACGCATGGTTAAAACTACTTGCTGGCGACTCCAATAGTATTATGATTGTTGGCGATGACGATCAGAGTATCTATGGTTGGCGCGGTGCAAAAATAGAAAACATTAAACGTTTTTTAACTGACTTTAGCGCAGAGACCATTCGTCTTGAGCAAAACTATCGCTCTACCGCCACTATATTAAAAGCCTCAAATGCCCTGATCCAAAATAACTCAGAGCGTATGGGTAAAAGCTTATGGACCGACGGTAACGAGGGCGAACCTATTTCTATTTACGCCGCATTTAACGAGCTAGACGAAGCGCGTTTTGTAAGTAGTAAACTGCGTAGTTGGTTAAATGCCGGCAATGCGCTGCAAGATGCGGCTATTTTATATAGAAGTAATGCGCAATCACGTGTACTCGAAGAAGCCATGCTACAAGAAGGCCTAAAGTATCGTATTTATGGCGGCATGCGATTCTTCGAACGCCAAGAAATTAAAGACGCCCTGTCGTACTTACGCATAATAGGTAACCGTCAAGACGATGCTGCATTTGAACGAGTAATTAATACTCCAGCTCGTGGTATTGGCGATAAAACGCTAAGCCATATACGCGACTGTGCACGCGCCGAATCGTTACCACTTTGGTATGCAGCAAAAGCAATTGTAGAGCAACAACATTTATCTGGCCGCGCTTCTGGTGCAGTGAGTAAGTTTGTCGAACTAGTAGAGCATATTGAAGATAAAATTAGCGATCTAACGCTACATGAGCAAGCTAAGTACGTTATTCAAACTTCTGGGTTAATGGCAATGTACCAAGCCGAAAAAGGTGAAAAAGGCCGTGCCCGAGTAGAAAACTTAGAAGAACTTATTAGCGCTTGCGATCAGTACGAATTGCCTGAGGAAGAAGAATATAGCTCTCCTCTACAAGGCTTTTTAGCGCATACCTCGCTTGAATCTGGTGAAGGACAAGCAGAAGAGCACGAAGACGCCGTACAAATGATGACATTGCACTCAGCTAAAGGTTTAGAATTTCCGTTAGTGTTTATGGTTGGCGTAGAGGAAGGTATGTTCCCTTCTCAACAAAGTAATGAAGAGTCTGGCCGTTTAGAAGAAGAACGCCGCCTTTGTTATGTAGGTATGACCCGCGCTATGGATAAACTATATATTAGCCATGCCGAAAGCCGTCGTTTATACGGACAAGAAAAATACCATACACCATCGCGCTTTTTACGGGAAATTCCCGAGGACTGTGTTGAAGAAATTCGTATTAAAACCCAAGTATCTCGACCACCCGCTGCAGGGCGTTTTAGCGCATCAGTTAGTCACGCTGCATTTGAAGATAGCGGCTTTAACTTGGGGCAACGTGTACTGCATGCTAAATTTGGTATTGGTACAGTACTTAATTACGAAGGTGCGGGTGCGCAATCTCGCGTACAAGTCAACTTTGATGATTTAGGTAGTAAGTGGTTAGTAACGGCATATGCAAGACTACAAGCTATATAAAAAGCAGCTCATACAACTAGAGCAACAATTAGCTGGCGCGCATCACCGCCAGCTAGTGCTTGTTACTGGCAATGATAATTGGTGCTATGAGCTGACAAACTCACTAGTACAAAATACTAATACACTTACTCTATCTAAACATTGTGCACTTAAAAATGCTCAATGGCCTGCACACATTCACCAAATATTAGGACAAGAATTTACCCACGCCATTTACGATGGCTTTAGTGGCTTATACCCCGATAAGTTGGCCGCAATTACTGGTACAGTTAGAGCTGGCGGAGTATTGTTTGTATTACTTCCTGAGCTGGGTAACCTAAATAACTGGCAAGATCCCGCATTAAAAAGTGTCCAGTCTCATGGCCACAGCAATCAATATAGTTTATTCAATCAGCGTTTCAGCTCTATTATTAAAAGCTTACCGGCCTTGCATTACAGTGAAGAATTTGGCTGCATCAATAATAATTATAACTATGTCCTGCACAGTAATATTGATTTTGAACCGCAGAAAAACTGCGTAGCACAAATAGTAAAATTAGCTCATGGACGCGCCAATAGACCGCTACTGATCAATGCAGATAGAGGCCGAGGAAAGTCAGCCGCATTAGGCCTAGCAGCCGCAAAATTAGCTGATAAAAATGTAATTATTTGCGCCACTCAATTTAGAGCAACACACAGCAGCTTTAAACACTTAGCTGCACAGCTAAATGTTAATTACGATCCATTACAAAAACAGCTTGCTAACATGCAATATATTGCGCCAGACGCTCTGTTAAATGAGCTTCCCGAGTGTGACGTACTCTTAGTAGATGAAGCTGCTGCTATCCCAGTGCCTATGTTATTAAGCATGTTAGCGCATTATCCTCGTATTGTATTTGCAAGCACCTTAGTAGGTTATGAAGGCAATGGTAGAGGCTATACAATTCGCTTTAGTCAATATATTAAAAACCACTACAAAGCTTCTAAAGTAATTACTCTTGATGAGCCATTGCGCTTTGCTAAGCACGATCCACTTGAGCAGCATATTCGCAGTTTATTAGCACTTGATGCACAGTATCAAGAGACTAATAGCAATAAATCGCAGATTCCTAAGCATAGTGAAGTAACTCAGCAACAACTCGTAACTGATGAAGCACTATTGTGCCAAGTCGTTGCTTTGCTTGCACTTGCTCATTATCAAAGTAGTGTGAATGATTTACGCCAGTTGTTAGATGCGCCATCGCAACGCATATTTATCAGCAAAATAGACAAGCAATTAGTGGGTGTATGCTTAATCGCGATAGAAGGCGGTTTAAGTGAAGAACTTACTGAGCAAGTTATAAATGGTGAGCGCCGCCCACAAGGGCATTTAATGGCGCAAACACTTGCACAACTGAGCTTTAACAGTGATTTTTTAACTCATTTAAGTGCGCGAGTTGTCCGTATTGCAATTGATCCAAGCTCACATAATTGTGGCCTAGGAAAAGCATTACTGAGCTATAGCGAGTCACAAGTAAAAGAACAATGTACTTGGTTTGGTGCTAGTTTTGGTGCCACTGCACAATTGCTAAAATTTTGGCAAAGCCTAGGCTTTAATGCTGTTAAATTAGGTTACCAACGCGACAAAAGCACTGCTGAGCACGCAACTTTAGTTGTTAAATCTCTTAATGCACCACAACAAAGTTTACAGTCACTGATTAAACAGTTTCAATACGAGCTTTTTTATGGCCTATTAAGCCACTTTAAGTCATTAGAATGGCAACTGGTTAGCACATTACTGCGCTCATTTAATGATGAGGTAATAGCTTCTGATACGTTAAGGTTATTTACACAGCAACTCAGCAGTAACCGCTTTACTATTTCACCCACTCTCTGGCGTTTAATTAGCCAAAATCCTGTTATAATTACTAGGATAGCAGCCAATCAGCAGCAACTTTTAATTCAAACAGTTTTACAACACCATACCGATGAGCAACTTATTAAAAATTTAAATCTCAGCGGCAAAAAGCAATTAGAACAACTGTTTAGAAACACAACAAACATACTCGCAAAGCAACTTTCTTCATAAAGCCATTTCACTTTTCTGCAGACGTAAAAAAGCCCGAATCGTTAAATTCGGGCTTTCTACAATTTGGAGCCTGGCAATGTCGTGGTGCCCACAGCAGTGGAGAGTCACATAGCAAATGCGTGAGCGTCTAGCGAACTACACCTATGTTTTAAAATTCCAGGGTAACAAGCTGTCGATATCGGGCTCAGGCTGGCACAGTTCATCAAGGCAAGCACAGATGTAATTAAATGGGATTAGACCATT
>NZ_JACJDO010000099.1:0-859 GCF_014163535.1 Pseudoalteromonas sp. SR45-4 | reverse complement strand
AAAAGCACAACTGAAATATCGCTTAAATATGAGGATATTATTATGCGTACAGTAGATTTATCACCCCTTTATCGTTCATTCATCGGTTTCGATCATTTAGCGTCTTTAATGGATGCGGCAGCAAGCTCAGATAAGCAGCCAAGCTTTCCTCCTTACAATATCGAAGCGCTCGATAAAGACAAATACCGAATTACTATGGCAGTTGCTGGTTTTAGCAATAGCGAACTGACAATCGAGTCAGAAAATAACACCCTAAAAGTTAGCGGGGTTAAACAAAGTAAAGACGATAGTAAAGAGCGTAAATTTATTCACCAAGGCATTGCAGATCGCAATTTTGAGCGTAAGTTTCAGTTAGGAGATCATGTAAGAGTTATCGCTGCTGACTTAGCCCATGGTTTACTCAGCATAGATTTACAACGTGAAATACCTGAAGCGTTAAAACCGCGCAAAATAGCAATAGGTGGCAATGATTTGCTCGAAGATAAGTAATTCACTTTAAATATTTTCCACTGTTTTAGCCGCCTCGCTTGAGGCGGTATTTTTACCATTGTAATTTATGTTTAACGACCTTGTTGTGTATTTTAAAAGAGCGAATTTAAAAAATTATTTGTTATTTGCTTGAAAACAATTTTAACGTCCATATATAGATAAGTAGAGGACGCCTGATGGGTCCTTGTTAAACAGAAGTAATTGAAATTTATATTATTAATTAAACTTCATTTGTGTTTGTTCATTAGAAAAGCACAACTGAAATATCGCTTAAATATGAGGATATTATTATGCGTACAGTAGATTTATCACCCCTTTATCGTTCATTCATCGGTTTCGATCATTTAGCGTCTTTAATGGATGCGGCAGC
>NZ_JACJDO010000098.1:0-883 GCF_014163535.1 Pseudoalteromonas sp. SR45-4 | reverse complement strand
CTAGGGCGTGTTGATCTTTGTGGTATGAAAAACAAACAGCATGAAGATAAGGTATAATTGAATTCGCCAGAAAACTTTACACCGAACCTACATGCCAAGATTAATGTTAACAGACGGGACATGGAATGTCTTATCAAAAGTAATGTACTTAAGTGGTCGAATTTATAATAAGCCCGACCATAGAAAAACGCTCGAAGGCATACTGTATAAGATGCGCACAGGTATTCCATGGCGAGATTTACCTTCTGATTTTGGCCGTTGGAGTGCTATCTACAGACGGTTTAATTTATGGTCCAAAAAAGGGATTTTGAATGAACTGTTTCGCGCATTATCTCGTGATGCGGACATGGATTGGGTCTTCATTGATGGCAGTATTGTCAGGGCTCATCAACATAGTTGCGGTGCAAGAACTGCTGACAATGAATCAATTGGAAAGAGCCGAGGTGGAAATTCTACGAAAATTCATCTTGCAGTCGATAGCGGAGGGTTGCCTGTTTATTATGAATTATCCTGTGGAAATACGCATGATATCGTCCATGCAGAGTCACTCGTAGCTAATTGCCCAACAAGTAATATGGTTGTCGCAGATAAAGGCTACGACAGTGAAAAACTGAGAGCGTTTGTTCGTGATAATAACGCTACACCCGTTATTCCACGTAAGGGCAACAGTTTAGTAGGCAATGAAGATATTGACTGGTGCATGTACAAATATCGGCACTTGGTTGAGAATGCATTTGGCCGTATTAAGCAATATAGAGGGATAGCCACGCGGTATGAAAAGCTTGAACGAAATTATCATTCAATGCTCGCTTTAGCATTTACTATGATGTGGCTACCAATGTGGGCTGATTGATATATGTACTACAAAGATCAACAGCCCCTA
>NZ_JACJDO010000097.1:0-932 GCF_014163535.1 Pseudoalteromonas sp. SR45-4 | reverse complement strand
CAAAAGCTGCTGCCACTGTGCGCTTGTTCTGTAAGTTTTCATCACCTGCTCCGAATTTATCATTGAGCAGGTATTTTTAGATAATCAGAACATCGATGCTAGGTGTGGTTCGCTAGACGCTTACGTTTAAATTATCATAGTAGTCTGTTTCATATTGAGCTGGTGAAATATACCCAATTGAAGATAATAAGCGTTGATTATTAAACCAATTGACCCACTCTAACGTTGCGTATTCAACAGCATCAACATTCTTCCACGGGCCATTTCTGCGAATAATCTCTGTTTTAAATAATCCATTTATTGTTTCAGCCAATGCATTGTCATAAGAGTCACCCACACTGCCTACAGACGCTTGAATTCCAGCTTCAGCAAGTCGCTCAGTGTATCGTATAGACAAATATTGGCTGCCTCTGTCGCTGTGGTGAATTAACCCTTCGGGGTTGCCACGATGCCAAATAGCTTGCTCTAACGCATCAAGAATAAGCTCTGTGTGCATTGTCGTTGATACACGCCAACCTACAATGTATCGTGAAAAAACATCTATCACGAAAGCGACATAAACAAACCCACTCCATGTGGCAAGTAGAGTAAGAGGCAGAACGTAGTCGAACTATTTTTCTGCCTCTCCTCTCCGAACCGTACGTGCACCTTTCAGCGCATACAGCTCTCCGCTTAATTGTGGCTTACAGCCATTACAACATCGCTGTAGCGAGATGTGACAGTATTTCTCATTTCATCTCTAAGATAAGGGTTTGATTCAGGTAATCGCCAACGGAAGGGCAACTTAGGACTGCTCACCAGTCGATATAGTGAAGCGCTACATAAATTACCTCGATTGCTTTTACCAAATAATACCCAAGTCTTGGCCTGATTTGGCGTCGGTCGTTTTATCCACTTCATCATTAATGACTTAACGGAGCAACGATATTTCC
>NZ_JACJDO010000096.1:0-993 GCF_014163535.1 Pseudoalteromonas sp. SR45-4 | reverse complement strand
TAACCTGAATCTCGTTTAAGAAAATTGAACTAAATGCCTGTTCCGAGATCCGATCTTTCGACCAAGAACGATTGGATAAACAAGGAACAGGCATGATTAAATTAGTTGAATTGTTTTGCGATGTCGACGATTTTTGCAAAGTATTTATACCTCAATGGGAAAAACAATTACTCGAAGACGGTACCCAAAAACGTCAACGAGCAGGACGTATGACGACCAGTGAAATCATGACAATTGTCATTAGTTTTCATATGTCACATCACCGTGATTTTAAAAATTACTATCTTGGCTATGTTTCACTTATGTATAAAAGTGAATTTCCTAACTTACTCAGTTACACACGATTTTTAGCCGTTATGCCGAGGATACTTGTACCGATGTGTGCTTATTTTACTTCACTTAAAGGTAAACCCACAGGCGTTGAATTCATTGATTCTACATGTATTAAGGTGTGTCATAATATTCGTATTCCCAGACACAAAACCTTTGATGGAATAGCCCAGCGAGGCAAAGGAACGATGGGTTGGTTTTATGGCTTCAAGTTGCATTTAATAGTTAATCACCACGGTGAAATTGTCGCTGCCAAAGTGACAACAGGTAATGTGCATGATACGCAACCAGTGCGTGAATTAGCGAGCTGCCTTACAGACAAATTGTATGGTGACAAAGGGTATTTAAGTAAAGCCTTAGAAGCGGATTTACTCGATAAAGGTGTGAAGCTCATTACGACTGTTCGCAAAAATATGAAAGCAAAAGCGATGTCATTATGGGATAGAGCGATGCTTTCAAAGCGGTTTATAATCGAGACAATTAATGATCAACTCAAGAACATATCCTTCATTGAACATTCGAGACATCGGAGTATGAACGGTTTTATGTTGAATTTAGTAGCTGGGTTGGTGGCTTATTGCTTGAAAGAAAATAAGCCACACCTTAATTTAACTGACGTAGAGCTCAACGCACTAGTTATCGCTTAAGCAGATCTCAGGTTAA
>NZ_JACJDO010000095.1:0-1058 GCF_014163535.1 Pseudoalteromonas sp. SR45-4 | reverse complement strand
ATTCAGTTAGTGATGCCAAAGCATACTATGTTTTAATAAAAGAATTGCATGAATTTTGTGAGATATTCAAAGGCAATTTTGACTGATAATTTTATAATAATTAGGAATAGCTTTTCATAGACTGGAGTTAGCTCCCTGAAAAGGAGTGTTTTGTAAGAATTACCACTGGTAAATACAAAAATTCCAATGTTAAAAAATTGACTGTTCTTTTGCTAAATCATCAAGTTCTTCAGGTGTTACACCCCATTCTGATAATTCAGCATAGTCGCTCTTGTACGCATAAGCTGCTGTAATTGTCGGAAGACGTTAGAGTATTTATTCGGTAACACCGCAGATAAAAGGCAAAAATTAATTGGCTAAAATTTGTGGTGCACGAGCAAAGTCAACTGGTTTTTGTCCGCACTTTTCATTTGTTTTGTTAGCTGTATGGCTCTACCTTGGCGATACAGCCCCACCAGATACAGTCTTGATTGAGCCCTTTGCTGGTTTTCCTTTTCGCCTTCTTTCCTGTGCTTGTTTCTTTCTCTTATCAGCTTGCTTCTGGCTTCTGATTTTGTCGCGTTTCATAGCAACTAGCTTTATGGCTTCAGCCCTAGTAAGGTGCGGCTCTTTTATCATAATTCGCTCAACTTCATCGTCAATTCTTGCCACCCGTCATTCTCCAAATACAGCTAACGCCCACATTAACGGGCAATAAAATTGTTGGCTAAAATAGTGAACGAAGTGAACAAAAGCCAACTGTTTTTTGTCCCTGTTAAATTGCTTGTGTACGCCCGACATGGGCATTGACTTATGAGGTGAAAGTCCTCTGTAGGAAGATCACCGTTTAAATAACATACTGTTATTAAACGATAACTACTAGCGAATGGCAAGGGCTAAATCGCGAGAGATAGTCTAGAGGAAGCCGCTAGCAAATCTGTGAGCTGATGAACAAAAACATCATATGAGGCGTAGGCTGGAGACGAGCTAGCACAAGATAGCGAAGTCATGTGATCTAACGGCCACCGTAAATGATGCAGTTGTGCAGAGAAAGTCGATGCACCTTATTCGGGGAGATC
>NZ_JACJDO010000094.1:0-1092 GCF_014163535.1 Pseudoalteromonas sp. SR45-4 | reverse complement strand
AGTGAACTACCCACCGACGCCACTACGTGTCGATCAATGGGCTTCTACAGTCTAGCTTATGAATGCTAGGCTGCTTCTTTTTTTCTCAGATCCAACAGCAAACTTCGATAGCTCGAAGACTTTCATTTTATTAGCTGCTTTCCGCTGAGAAGTGGGATTAACCCTTGCGACGATTCCAGCCGCTATTAAGTCTAACTCACCTGTGTTCGCTATGCTTTTAGCCGCTGAAAGGTCCCGATTTTGATGCACTCCGCAAGCCACACAAATGAAATGTCTATCGTTCAATGTTAAAACATGGTGCTGGCCGCATTCAGAACAAATCCCAGTCGATTTTTCAAATCGACCAATTTCATGATAGAGCTTGCCTGCAAGCTCAGCCTTGTATTTTGAAAGCTGAGTAATTAAGCCCATCACATTGTCGGCAACCATGCTGCCATTGAACTTTTGCATCCCTTTTACGTTTAAATCTTCAAACACTAAAATGTCATTTTCATTGGTTATCTGTCGTGAGATTTGGTGTGCAAAGTCGAGCCTTTGCCTTGAGATCTTACCGTGTAATTTATTGATGCGTTGTCTTGTTTTGTGCCAGCGATTTGAGCCTTTATTTCGGCGGGCAAGCTGACGTTGCAATTGATTTAATTTGGCTTTTGATTGCGTTAAAAACTTTGGATTGTCGGCCACGTAGCCGTTCGAGCCAACTACCGTTTGCTTTGAGTTAATGTCAAAACCTGTGATTGTTTTTAAAACGCGAAGCGCTGTTTTGCACTCCACTTCTTGAGTAATACTGCATTCCCATTTACCGTGGCGAAACTGAACAGTTACCGTTTTGATTTTGCTAGCCAGTTCGCGATGTAAAATGATAGGCACTTTACCAACTTTTGGAATACTGATAGTGCCATCTTCAATACGGATGCAATTAGAATTGTTTACCGCTCGAAATGAATCGTTGTGAAGTTTTTTCTTTTTGTATGAGATTTTATGCTTTGGAAAGCGCTGCAAACGGCCTTTCGAGATTGCGTTCTTTAACGCTGTTTCTAAGTCGCGAGCAACTTGCTGAGCTGCTGCCGAGTCAAAAGACTTAATCCACGTAAA
>NZ_JACJDO010000093.1:0-1264 GCF_014163535.1 Pseudoalteromonas sp. SR45-4 | reverse complement strand
TGACGTGGTCAACTAAATTCAGTCACCCTAGTTAAGAAACCATATCTAATGTTTCGGTTCGTTCTTCAAAGTCATTTGGGCTTTGATAATTTAAGTACGAATGTAAGCGACGACTGTTGTACCACATGCAGATGTAATTCATTACATCCTGTTGAGCTTCATAACGCGTTGGGTAATTTTTCCAATGCACGCGCTCTTGCTTCAAACTACCGAAGAAACTTTCTGCAACAGCATTATCCCAGCAACAACCTTTCTTACTCATGCTACCAATGAAGTCGTTTGACTTGAGCAATCTACGATATTGGTGGCTTGCATATTGAACCCCTTGATCTGAATGGATAATTAACCCTGCTTTGGGTTGGCGTTGCCACATCGCCATAGTCAGTGCGTCACAGACAAGCTGCGCTTTCATTCGTGAGCCCATGCTCCAACCAACGACTTTACGCGAATATAAATCAATCACTACCGCCAGATATAACCAACCTTCTGCAGTCCAAACATAAGTGATATCTTGTACCCAAGCTTGATCAGCGGCTTCAACGTTGAAGTTTTGCTCAAGTACATTGGGATAAATAGGCTTGTTATGGTCACTATTCGTTGTTACTTTGTATTTCTTTTTATAACGCACCCAGACATTTGCCTCTTTCATTAACTGTGCTGTTTTGTGACGGCTCACCGGAAAACCGAGTGCATTTAAGACTTTCTGAATACGCCTTTCACCGTAAGTATTATCACTGAAGTGCGCTATGTCCTTGACCCAATCAATCATTTCTTGATGTGTTGGATCCTCTGATTTAGTTGAATATCGCTTTTGATAACTATAGTAATTGTTACTTTTTACACCCAGTATTCGGCACATTACCGCCACAGGCCAGGTCTTCTTGTATTGGGTTATGAACGAGTATTTCACTTCGTTTCTTTGGCAAAGAAGACCGTCGCTTTTTTTAATATTTCACGCTCCATTTCTAGGCGTTTCACTTGCGCTTTTAGCTCTCTGATCTCTTCTTGCTCAGGGGTTAAATTACCATTCCCTCTAAAAGCCTGCCCATCATCATTTTCAGCTTCTTTTATCCACCGACCAAGCATGTTGGGATTTACCCCTAAATTTCTAGAGGCTTCTGCTTGAGAGTAGTTTTGCTCAACAACTAATGCGATGGCATCAAGTTTAAATTCTTTGGAATACTTTTTACGTTTTGTCATTATCGATCTCCAGTTAAGTTGATTATCTCTTAACTTGGGTAGTCGAATCCATTAAACCACGTCA
>NZ_JACJDO010000092.1:0-1356 GCF_014163535.1 Pseudoalteromonas sp. SR45-4 | reverse complement strand
ACATGGACAGCAACCGATAAAGCGCGTCGCGTTAATCGATTACTGCGCCTTATCAGTCACCCACAATGGCTTTGCCAAGCGGCTGAAGTAACGCTTTCTTCAAAAGGTGCCAAAACACCTGGCGTTGATGGAATAACCAAAATTCACTTACAGGATAAGCTGACTGATTACTTAGATGGGATCAGAAATGATTTACTCTCGGGTAATTATCAACCAATGCCTGCCAGACGAATTTATATTCCTAAAGCGAATGGAAAGCAACGCCCTTTAGGCATACCCAGCTTAAGAGACAGAATAGTGCAACGTGCCATGCTCATGGCAATGGAGCCGATATGGGAAAATGATTTTCATTCACTATCCTATGGTTTTAGACCTGAACGCAGTGTCCATCACGCCATTAGAACTGTTAAGTTACAAATGACAGGCTCAAGTGAACCACGTGGGCGCTGGGTAATTGAAGGGGATTTATCAAGCTATTTTGATACAGTCCACCATCAATTACTGATGACATGTGTGCGTAAGCGTATCAATTGTCGACGATTTAATGAATTGCTCTGGCGGTTCATCAAAGCAGGACATATTGAACGTAATCTATTCTGTGCAACAAGCGAAGGCGTACCACAAGGTGGTGTCATTTCTCCATTATTGTCAAATATCATGCTCAACGAATTTGATCAGTATTTGGATAAATGCTACTTGAGCAAGAAAGCACGTAAAGATCGCTGGTACTGGAATCGTACAATCCAAGATAAGCGTACCATTGCACTAGAGGAAAATAGACAATGGAAACCTGGGGTTGCTTATTGTCGTTATGCCGATGACTTTCTTGTGATTGTCAAAGGTAACAAACAACAAGCAGAAGCCATTCGTGATCAGTGTCGAAATTTTCTTGAAGGTAAACTTAAACTCACACTTAACATGGAGAAAACCCATATTACCCATGTAAATGATGGGTTTATCTTCCTTGGACATAGGATCATAAGGAAACGTGGTCCTAAAGGAAATATGCGTGTGGTGTCTGGTATTCCACATGGTAAGGCTAAAGCATTTTCTCATTCTTTGAGCCAAGCTTTATCTAGTGATCACAGTTGTAGCAAGATAGACAAAGTTGAACAACTCAGCCGCAAGCTTAAAGGCTGGGCGCAATTTTATCGTCATACTGATTATACCGCTAAAGTTTACAGTAAAATTGATCGTATAGTTTTCTGGAAATTAGCAAAATGGCTAGCGCGGAAATATCGTTGCTCCGTTAAGTCATTAATGATGAAGTGGATAAAACGACCGACGCCAAATCAGGCCAAGACTTGGGTATTATTTGGTAAAAGCAATCGAGGTAATTTATGTAGCGCTTCACTA
>NZ_JACJDO010000091.1:0-1512 GCF_014163535.1 Pseudoalteromonas sp. SR45-4 | reverse complement strand
ACAGCGCCGATGATAGTGTAGCATTTGCTATGTGAAAGTAGGACATTGCCAGGCTCCAAATTGTAGAAAGCCCGAATTTAACGATTCGGGCTTTTTTACGTCTGCAGAAAAGTGAAATGTGGGTGGCTGAACTTTGAACGCTGACGTTTTCAATATAAATGGTATCTATATTTTTTGCTTATTCTGATATAATAATGTTTGAATTTAGCGCAGATACGCCTGATTTTATATTCTAAAACACCCCTTTTGATTGTTCCCTACGGTGTAGTTATTTATTAATAATAGATCTAAATGTGTGTAAATAAGCAAAAAAGAGATATTTAAATTGAACGAAATGTACTTAAACTTATATAGCACGGTGTACCAATGAAACCACTCGATAGACGCTTTTCTGTAGCCCCAATGTTGGATTGGACTGATCGTCATTGTCGTACTTTTCATCGTAAAATGACTAAGCATACAGTGTTGTACACGGAAATGATCACCACGGGTGCTATTTTGTTTGGCCGAGGCGACTACCTACACTTTAATCAACACGAAGGGCCTGTTGCATTGCAGCTGGGTGGCTCTGATCCACAGGCTCTTGCACAATGTGCAAAGCTTGCGGGTGAGCGTGGTTATGACGAAATTAACTTAAACGTAGGTTGCCCGTCAGATCGCGTGCAGAATGGTCGTTTCGGTGCTTGTTTAATGGGTGAGCCGCAATTGGTTGCTGACTGTGTGGCGGCAATGAAAGCAGAAGTAAATATACCTGTTACGGTTAAAACGCGCATTGGTATTGATGAGCAAGACTCGTATGAGTTTTTGTGTGCACTTATAGAAGCGTCGCATAATGTTGGTTGTGATGATTTTATTATTCATGCTCGTAAAGCTTGGTTAAAGGGGTTAAGCCCTAAAGAAAACCGAGAGGTACCGCCGCTTGATTATCCACGTGTTTATCAGTTGAAAAAAGATTATCCACAACTCGATTTAAGTCTTAATGGTGGTGTTAAAACAATTGAACAAAGTTTAGAGCATTTACAGCATATTGATGGTGTGATGATTGGTAGAGAAGCGTATAGCAACCCATTTATACTCAATGAAGTGGATGAAAAGATTTATGGTGATATCGCTAACACGCAATCTCGTCATGATGTCGTGCGCTCTATGTATAGTTATATTGAAGACGAAATGCGCTTAGGGGCTAACTTTTGGCATGTTGCTCGTCATATGCTGGGGATTTTTCAGGGGCAGCCTGGTGCCCGTGGATTTAGGCGTCATCTGTCTGAAAATGGCCATGGAAAACAAGCCGACTTATCGGTAATGGATAAAGCTTTGAGTTTTGTACCTGAATAATCAGCTAAGTGAATAATTTAATAAATGAATAAATACAGCCATCTTCGGATGGCTTTTTTGTTTGCCCAGCGAAGCTGGCAAACCCGATAGGCTGAAAGATGCCTTATCACCCCGACTAAGGGGAAGATAATCCGAATGGCAAGGGCGTCACTGGCTAACGGTGAGGTCTGAAGGAAG
>NZ_JACJDO010000090.1:0-1655 GCF_014163535.1 Pseudoalteromonas sp. SR45-4 | reverse complement strand
CGGTTTTATGTTGAATTTAGTAGCTGGGTTGGTGGCTTATTGCTTGAAAGAAAATAAGCCACACCTTAATTTAACTGACGTAGAGCTCAACGCACTAGTTATCGCTTAAGCAGATCTCAGGTTAACTTATGTATTTAAATACGCCAAATTTTTAATTGCTTATAAATGCACTTTTAAAATGTTGAATAGGCTACCTCAAACCACAGTATTATGCCTTAGATTTATTTGTAAATAAGATTGATTAATAAATGCGTTTTTGTTTGCAATAATACGCTAGGTATTTATCAATAGAGAAATGTATATCAATACCTTACATGAAAAGTGAAGCCAATTTGACAAGCCTCTTGAAGGGGGTTATCTTACCAATTAGTATTATAAAATTACCAATTAACTTACGATTACAAAGTAGGCGTAAAGTAGCCTTATTAATTTTCTATTGTGGCAACATTATGAATTTACAACAATTTAAATCAGAGGATATGAAAATGAAAAGGCGCAGACGTTTTTGGACAATTGTTGAAAAATTAGAAGCCGCGATAGCTCAAGGCATTTATCCTGTAGGTACACGGTTACCAGCAGAGCGTGAGTTAGCCGAAATTCACCAAGTAAGCCGCCCGACTATACGCGAGGCAATTATTGCACTTGAAGTTAGAGAGCGCGTTGAAGTAAAAACGGGATCTGGTGTTTTTGTTACTGACACTAAAAAGTCAGAAAGCTTCGCTAAACCAATTAGTGCATTTGAGCTAACTCAAGCCCGTGCTTTGGTTGAAGCCGAGGCTGCAGCACTGTCTGCTGCAACGATACAAAGTGAAGAGTTGGCGTTGTTAAAACAAACACTTGATGACATGCGCATTGCTGAAACCGCGAATTCAGCCGATCAACGTTTTCATGAAATTATTGCGCAATCAACCCGTAATAACGCTATTGTTTTAACAATTAATAATCTTTGGAAGTTGAGATTAACCGAACCTGAAATTATTTCGGCTCATGAAGATGTTTGTTCGCAAAGTAACGAGCAGCGAATACAAGAACACACTGCTATATACGAAGCAATTGCATCGCATGACTCATCAGCAGCAAGAAAAGCAATGCATAACCACTTTAACCGATTAATTAATGCATTATTTGCAGCCAGTGAAGCTAAAGCGCTTGAAGAGATAAAACGTAAAACAGATGAAACGCGTGGATTGTATTCTATTACCCATTTAACCCACTAAGTTAGTTTGTTCACCAAATAAAAAAGGCTCTAAATTAGAGCCTTTTGTGTGTTAATTGCTTTAAATTAGAACTTAAAGCTCATACCTAAGAATAAGCGTGGCCCGTAGTCATTCACTTCACCTAGGTTACCCTCAACAAAGTAGTCTTGTGATTTAGGTGCACTAAATAAGTTAATTGCCTCTGCTTTAATTCTAATGTGCTCATCAATTTTATAAGATGCGCGCATTTCCCACACTCCTACCCCGTCAACATAACGTAAGCGAGTACCATTAGATGTGTAAGGTTGGAAGTATTCGCTACGGTATTTGTAAAGTGAGCGTCTAGCGAACTACACCTATGTTTTAAAATTCCAGGGTAACAAGCTGTCGATATCGGGCTCAGGCTGGCACAGTTCATCAAGGCAAGCACAGATGTAATTAAATGGGATTAGACCATTT